>CAYGNA010000073.1:7799-13517 GCA_964351065.1 uncultured Pseudomonadales bacterium | reverse complement strand
GTTAAAGGTCTGTCAGCCAGTTGCTCAGCACTTTGACCAACTCATCCCGCCCCTGTTTATGGCTGGACGAGAACAGCTGTACAGACATGCCTTGCGAGAGCTGTTTCCTGACCTGAAAAAGCGCCGTGTTCTGGGCTCCGCGTTTTAGTTTGTCGCATTTGGTTAGTAACAGGTGCAGGTTCAGATTTGTTTCCAGACACCAGTCGAGCATCATCTGATCAAATTCCCGGAGTGGGTGCCTGATATCCATCACAAGTACCAGGCCAGCAAGGGAGGGGCGATGTCGTAGATAGTCGTCAATGTGCCTGTGCCATGCAGCCCGGACCGCCTCTGGCACTTTGGCGTAGCCGTAGCCCGGGAGATCCACCAGACGACATTCCTCGTTCAAGCTGAAGAAATTGATCAGTTGGGTTCGACCTGGCGTTTTGCTGGTTCGAGCCAGCTTTGTCTGTCCGGTCAGGTAGTTGATTGCGCTGGATTTTCCTGCGTTGGAACGGCCCGCAAAGGCGACTTCCCTGCCGATGTCGGGCGGGCATTGCTCAAGCAAAGCAGCGCTTTTCAGAAACGTCGCTGCTGTAAAATCAAGGATTTCAGTCATGCAGATTTTTGCTCATCTACTGGCGAGCCATAATGGAGAGATTGTTATATAATGCGCGCTCAATTTTAGCCACCTAATCAGTGAACCAACCCAGGAAGTATCGGGCATGTATAAAATACTATTTGGCGCCATTCTGGTTTTTTCTTCCCATCTTGTGTTGGCCCAGGGTGATGCTTCGCGCGCAGAAGCACTCGTGGTCGCCTGTGGCGCCTGCCACGGACCTGATGGTAACAGCCCTGCGGGCGCGTTTCCCAACATTGGTGGTCAGCATTACAACTACCTGCTGAAGCAGTTGAACGACATCAAGAGCGGAGCGCGACCAGCGCCGCTGATGGCCGGTCAGCTGGATAGCATGACAGCGCAGAACCTGGAAGACATAGCCGCCTATTTTGCCGCCAAGCCGATAGCCCGGGGCGCTGCAGACCCGGCACTGGTAGAGCGCGGAGAGACAATTTACCGGGCCGGCATTGCGCGCAAGAATGTAGCTGCGTGTACTGCCTGCCATATGCCTAATGGCAAAGGTAATAATGCCGCAAAATTCCCGGTCCTCTCGGGGCAATGGGAAGAATATACGGTTTCCCAACTCAAGATGTTCAGGAGCGGGACGCGCACCAATGACGGTGAATCCCACATGATGCGGACCGTTGCCATGGATCTCAGTGACGAAGAAATTGCTGCAGTAGCCAGCTACATTCGAGGCCTTCATTAGGGAACGCGGGCAGCGCTTCTGCTGTCCAACTTCTTGTCGCGTGGGCGCTTGGTGCCCAGGCTCTTGTTGCGTTAGCATTTGTTGCGCAAGTAGAAACCCATTCGCAGGAACAACATGATGATTCGTCTGGCAATTGGAATGATGCTCGGCCTGTTGCTCGGAGCAACGCAACACGCCTCGGCAGAGGCTTTCGAGGAAGGCACTCACTATGTTGAGTTGCAAATCCCTGTCAATACACGTACCCCGGACAAGATTGAAGTCGCGGAATACTTTTCATACGGCTGCCCCCACTGCTTCGAATTCGAGCCAATGATCAATCAGTGGAAGAGTGGTTTGCCCGCAGATATCGTCTTCAAGCGGACCCCTGCAGTCTGGAATCGGGACTATGAGATATACGCCCAGACCTATTACACCCTTGAAGCCCTGAACGTCTTGGATACCATGCATGCACCGGTTTTTCGGGCAATTCACATGGAGCGTCGTCGACTCAACGACCCGGAGCTAATGGCGAAGTTTTTCGGGGAATTTGGCGTCGATCCGGTTGATTTTGCGAAGACCTACGCCTCTTTTGGCGTACGCGCCAGCGTCCAGCAGGCTGAAGCGCTTGGGCGAGCCTATCGAGCGCGGGGTGTCCCAACACTGATTGTTAATGGCAAATACCGTATTGAAAGTACCATGGCGGGCAGCAATGCAAACATGCTTCGCGTTGTGGATTTTCTGATCGAGAAAGAGCGGGCCGCGCTGGCGTCAGACTAGGCTGGTATTAATCCAAACGGCAAACAAAGTGCTTTACGCGTTCTCCTGCTCGCGTGATTCGTCAACGCGCTGCTTCAGTTCTTTGCCGGGCTTAAAATGCGGAACGTACTTGCCGGGCTTGAAGATGCCCACCTCACCGGTTTTAGGGTTGCGAACTGTTCTTGGTTTGCGATAGTGGTTGGAGAAAGTGCCAAAGCCACGGATTTCGATCCTCTCGCCAGCAGCAAGGCTCTCAGACATGACTTCGATTATTGTATGTACCGCCAGGTCGACGTCACGGGCGCTCAACTGGTCAAGCCGGTCGGACATTCGTTTGATAAGTTCAGATTTGTTCATTCACGTCGCGCCAGCGCTTAATCTTTCGTATCTTACAAATTTTTATACATATATCAATATCTTAAGAACATTTACTAAAGTACTGGCTTAATTATTCAGCTTTGTCCATTGCAATCGAAGACAAATTTCTGTTACCAGTCACAATGAAGGCAGTGTGTCGCCTGCTTCAGATTTGAAACAAGATGGTGTTTTTCGTAGAATCCGCCATGGCGAAATCACCCCCCCCACCGGAAACCGCAGGTTTCCCCTTCAGTCACCATCAGAGCACCCACCGCTCGCCTGTCCAGCCCCTTGGTCAAGCGCAGTCGCTACTCGTGCGCTGGCTCAGATGCAATCTCACACGCTACCTCACACGCATTCTTAAAAAACAAGGAGTCATAAATGGCGACGATTCTCGACGATATTTCCCGAACCTTTTCGGAATACCTGTTAATTCCCAGGTTGACGCGAAAGGGTCAACGACCGGATCAGGTAGACCTCTCTTCGCCGTTGTCGGCGGTGGAACCAGGCCAGTCGCCCCGTTTCAAAATCAATATCCCCGTTGTTTCTGCCTGTATGCAATCGGTCTCGGGTTCCCGACTTGCGATTGCGCTTGCCAGACAGGGGGGGCTCAGCTTCATTTTCTGCTCGCAGCCAGTTGAGAGTCAGGCAGAGATGGTGCGGCAGGTAAAATCGCACAAGGCGGGATTTGTCCAGAGCGACTCCAATACCACCGCAGAAAAGACGCTGGAAGAAGTGATTGAGCTTATGAAAAGAACCGGTCACTCAACGGTTCCGGTTACCGAGGATGGTACCGCCACGGGCCAACTGATCGGGATAATTACAGACCAGGACTTTTGGGAATATGAAGACGACCTCTCGCGGACAGTCGGTGAACACATGACACCTATTGGTGATGTCATCTTTGGTCGAGAAGGGATAAGCCTGCGCGAAGCCAACCAACTGCTACACAAGCACAAAAAAGACTGTCTGCCGATATTGAATGAGAGCGGTCACCTGACAGCCCTGGTATTCAAGAAAGATTACGAGGATCACCGGCGCCATCCGCTGGAGTTGCTGGATGATTCCAAAAGGCTGTGCGTTGGTGCGGCTGTAAACACGCATGACTATCAGCAGAGGGTACCTGCCCTGATTGCAGCCGGCGCTGATGTCTTGTGTTTTGACTCTTCGGATGGCTTTAACGAATATCAGGCCGATGGCATCAGGTGGATCAGGGAGCATTATGGTGATGAGGTTGTTATCGGCGCCGGCAACATCGTTTCTGCTGAAGGGTTCGACTATCTGGTCGAGCAGGCTGGTGCAGATTTCATCAAGGTTGGCATAGGCGGCGGTTCGATTTGTATTACGAGAGAGCAAAAAGGAATTGGTCGGGGGCAGGCTTCAGCACTGCTCGAAGTTGTTGAGCGCAGGGATGCCTACTATGAAAGGACAGGGCGTTATATACCAATCTGCTCTGATGGTGGACTTGCAAATGACACGCAAATCGTCGTTGCACTTGCCATGGGCGCCGACTTTGTCATGATGGGCCGTTATTTCGCGATGACCGAAGAGGGGCCGACGCCCAAGACGTCAATCAATGGCCAAATGTACAAGCCTTACTGGGGTGAAGGTACACGACGGGCGCAGAACTGGCAGCGTTACAGCGATGAGATGGGCACCCGGGACCTGGTGTTTGAAGAAGGGGTCGATGCCTATGTCCCGTTGGTAGGCACAACGGCAGAGGTGCTGAATACCACCCTCTACAAGTTGCGTAGTACCATGGTTAATGTTGGCGTGGACTCGCTCGATGAATTTCGTGAGCAGTCTATTCTGACCCTGGTATCAGAGCAGTCTGTGATCGAGGCAGGTACCTCAAACGTATTCCAGTTCACCCCCAATCGCGTTGTGGAGGATGGTAGCTGGAACGGTGGGCGCAGCTGATGGCAAGTGCGAGACCTTGTCAGTTATAATGGCGCGCGAAATTTACGGCGGAAACGCAAGGCAGGTAGTAGTTGTGAAAAAATTCTGGATGGTAGTTCTTGCAGGCATGTTCTCGATAGGCATAGTGCAGCTCGTGGGAGCGACAACGGTTAAAGAGAGCATCGCAGAGCGTATCAAGAAAGCAGGCAGTGTCTGTATTGCGGGCGAAGACTGTGCAACCGGTAGCGCAACGTCAGAAGTTGCGGCTGGCGGTGGCGCCAAGAGCCCGGAAGACATTTATAACCAGGCTTGCTCTACCTGCCACGCGATTGGTGTTGCCGGTGCGCCCAAGTTTGGTGATGCTGAGCAATGGGCCCCTCGAATCGATAAAGGCATCGACGCCTTGTACAGCAGCGTCCTGAACGGATTGGCGCCAGGTATGCCGGCCAAGGGCATGTGCTTCACCTGTACCGATGACGAACTCAAGTCTGTCACGGATTACCTGGTATCCCAGGCCAAGTAGCGCTAACCCTTGGG
This sequence comes from uncultured Pseudomonadales bacterium, assembly GCA_964351065.1. Lineage (GTDB taxonomy): Bacteria > Pseudomonadota > Gammaproteobacteria > Pseudomonadales > Azotimanducaceae > JANQJA01. The sequence goes on along the minus strand of CAYGNA010000073.1, from coordinate 8,682 downwards.
TAGTGGCGATATCGTTACCGATTCGCCACTCCCCGGCCTGCTTCCGCCAATCCCCGAAATGCCATGGCCTCCCTGAGGTGTTCTCGTTCGATATTGCCCTTGCCATTGAGATCTGCGATGGTCCTGGCGACTTTCAACACTTTGAAATACCCTCGCGCTGACAGCCCCAGTTTATGTACTGCGCGATCGAGCATCTCCTGGTCGGCAGTACAGAGATGGCAGATCTCGGCGGTTTCTTTTGCTGTCAGATAGGCGTTTAGCTTACCAGCCCGTTCCAACATCAATTTCCTGGCATCGGCGACACGTAAAACGGCCTGCTCGTGTTCATCTCCGCGTGGCTGCATTGTGTCATCGGAGAATGCACCCATCGGCAGGGCCGGTACTTCAACGTGGATGTCGATACGATCCATCAATGGACCGGAAACACGACCCCGATATTTTTCGATGCGATCGACACTGCAATTGCAGCGCGTTGGATCATGTCCGTAGTAACCACAGGGACATGGATTCATCGCGGCTACTAGCTGAAAGCGTGCGGGGTACGCAACCTGGTGGTTGGCCCTGGATATCATGATCTGTCCTGACTCAAGTGGTTCGCGGAGCACTTCCAGCACGTGCCTGGTGAATTCAGGCAGTTCATCGAGGAAGAGGATGCCATGGTGCGCCAGAGAGATTTCACCTGGCCTGGGTGGGTTGCCACCGCCTACCAGTGCAACCGCAGAGGCCGTGTGGTGCGGACTGCGAAAAGGTCGTATGGAAAACGCCGATTCGTCAAATCCCGGGCGTGATATCGATTGCAATGAAGCAAGCTCCAGTGCTTCATCTGTCGTCAGCGGCGGCAGCAGTCCACCCAGGCGACTAGCAAGCATTGTTTTGCCAGTGC
>CAYGNA010000073.1:0-7789 GCA_964351065.1 uncultured Pseudomonadales bacterium | reverse complement strand
GACCTATCAACAGTAGATTGTGTGAACCTGCTGCGGCAATTCGGAGTGCATGTTTTGCAAGCTGTTGGCCGCGGACATCCGAGAGTTTTGCGTGCGACGGCCGCCCTGGTCTGTGCGATTGATCAATGGGTTTTGGCAACTGGCTATCGCCGCGCAAATGACTCACCACTTCTGCAAGCGTGGTTGCCACCCGTACATTCCGGCTATTGGCGAAAGCCGCCTCAGCCTTATTGCCGGCGGGTACGATCAGCAAGCGTGAAGTTTGCGCGTTGGCAACTACTGCTGGTAAAACGCCCTTGATCGCCCGGAGGTGACCGTCAAGCGCCAGTTCTCCCATGACCTCAACCTTTGCGAGCGCATCGACGGGAATCAGGTCTTTGGCGGCGAGCAGCACCAAGGCAATTGCAAGATCGTATCGACTCCCCTGCTTGGGTAGATCGGCAGGTGCCAGGTTAACTGTCGCCTTCTGTTCAGAAAAACCAAATCCGCCATTGCGAATGGCCGCCCGGACCCGGTCTTTACTCTCTTTGACCGTGGTTTCAGGCAAGCCAACAATCAGCGTCTGGGGTAGCCCCTGTGATACATCTGCTTCGACAATAACTTCCGGTGCTGCAATGCCAATCTGCGCGCGTGTATAGGTTCTTGCAACGGTCATGGTAGTGTAAATCCCAGGCTCATGGCGTATGGTTGCACCTGTTGATTCTGCGGTCTGTCAGTCCTACACCACAAAACGTGTCAGCCTGCGCCCTGTAAGAGTGCACCGTACTGGCCCTCAAATGGTCACACCGCACCATTATCGTGCAGTGCGATTGAAAAAGATGCAGTAGTTAACTTTTAACTTATTGATTTAAAAAGAATATATGAACTTGGCACGGTCAATGCTGGAGATGTTACAGCATGTGGCGTCTTGAGGGCAGCACCTGGAAGGGAGCGCGCCCGCCTGGCCTCACAAATGTCGGCGAAGCAGGTTGCTGCCGGCACAGGGTAGCGTCTGCCTCATTGGGTCGATGACTGCTTTGAAAAAGGGAAATCGTTTGATAATTTGGATATATTTGCCCCCAGAACAACAAACCGGGATCGGGGCAATCCTGACAAAGGAGAAAACACATGAAATTAGTCACAGCTATCATTAAGCCTTTCAAGCTGGATGATGTGCGCGAGGCCTTATCCGAAATCTCCGTGCAGGGTATGACGGTAACGGAAGTTAAGGGTTTCGGGCGTCAGAAAGGACATACGGAACTCTATCGCGGGGCTGAATACGTCGTCGACTTTCTGCCAAAGGTCAAGATTGAAGTCGCGATTTCAGATGAGAGTCTGGATGCTGTTATCGAGGCTATTACGGGTGCAGCCAATACCGGTAAGGTCGGTGATGGCAAGATATTTGTGACGACGCTTGAAGATGTAATTCGCATCCGCACTGGCGAAACGGGCGGCGAAGCGGTTTAGGCTTCGCACTCATAAAAGATAAAGGGCGCACCCGCGCCCTTTTTTCTCGCCGTCTTTTCTCCCAAGGAAAAGCGTCGGCGAAGAAACAGGTTGATGTATGCCTGTGCCAGAATAGGTATACCTGACAGGATGTGGCGTGCACACTACCTGGCTTGGTCTCGATATGGCTTTGTGGGGGCTTAAATTAGCCTCTATAATCCGTTTCTTTTTATAACTACGCTCCCTGATGAAGTATAAAAGCACTCGCGGTAACGTGACCGGACTCTCTTTTAGAGAGGCGGTTTTAATGGGCCTGGCGGATGATGGTGGCCTACTGATTCCTGAAGCGTTACCTGATATCGCCGCTCAATTGCCTCGTTGGCGATCACTGTCCTACCCGGAACTTGCGACCGAGATCATGTCACGCTTCATTGGCGATATTCCGCTGGCAGATCTGCAGGAAATTATCAATCGCAGTTATGCGACCTTTGACGATCCGCGCGTCGTGCCCGTGCGCGAGGTTGACGGGGTCAATATCATGGAACTCTTTCATGGCCCCACGCTGGCATTCAAGGATGTCGCGCTGCAGTTTCTGGGAAACGTGTTTGAGTACATCCTTGCAGAGCAGGATTCGGCAGTGAATATACTTGGCGCGACCAGTGGCGATACCGGAAGCGCTGCCATTGCCGGCGTTCGTGGCAAAAAGAACATCAATATATTTATCATGTTTCCTGAAGGTCGTACGAGCCATGTACAGGAACTGCAGATGACAACGATCCTGGATGACAATGTACATAACATTGCTATTGAGGGCAGCTTTGACGATTGTCAGTCGATGATGAAAACCGTTTTTTCGGATTTGCCATTCAAGGAGAAGTACAATCTGGCAGCGGTCAACTCTGTAAACTGGTCGCGGGTCCTGGCACAGATTGTCTATTACTTTTCTGCCTATTTTCAGTTGGGAGAACCCTCTCGTTTTGATGTAGCGGTTCCAACCGGTAACTTTGGCAATATTTTTGCCGGTTACTGTGCAAGAAGAATGGGTCTGCCGATAGGTCGCCTGATTCTCGCGACGAACCAGAACGACATCTTGTGCAGGTTTTTCAACACCGGTGAGTATCGGCGCGGCGACGTGCACTTCACGCAAAGCCCCGCAATGGATATCCAGGTTGCCAGTAACTTTGAGCGTTACCTCTATTACAAGCTTGGCCAGTCACCTGAAAAGGTCCAGGCTTTCATGAATTCATTTCTGGACAGGGGATATCAGTCATTGCCCTTTAACACGGAGCACTTTGACGAGGCCTTTGTTGCCGGTGCGGCTGACAATCAGACCACATTGGATACGATACGGAATTTGTATGAAACCAGCGGCTACCTTGCTGATCCACATACAGCCGTGGGCATTGCGGTAGGTCGCCGTTTCCAGCGCGAAGACGTGCCGCTGCTCTGCCTCGCTACTGCGCACCCGGCCAAGTTTGATACCGCTATTGCTGAGGCGTTACCCGGCGTTACCCCGCACCACGCCAGCCTGGATATGCTCGAAGGTATGCCAACACGGAAAGCGAAGCTTGATGCAAGTGTTGCTTCGGTCAAACAGTTTATTGAGGCTAACGTCGACCAGACTTAACAGGCACCACAAGACTGCACTACCTGTTCGCACTACCTAACCTCACTACCTAACCGCACTGCCTGATAGCGCTAGGCGCGGTCGGCAATAATGCGATCGATTGCGTCCGGGACAAAACGCACATCAGAGACCACCTGATCAGCTGTGGTTTCCCCAGGCGCCTTTGCCTGATTTCGTCGCACCCAAATGGTGTTGAGGCCGGCTCTTTTGGCTGCATCGACATCCAGGTGAGGATCATCTCCCACATACACCAGCTGTTCGGGTAAGACACCGGTATGTTCAAGGGCAGCCAAAAAGAGCGCATGATCCGGCTTCGGTGCACCAACCTGCTCGGCTGAGAATGCAAAATCGAAGTGCTGATCGAGGCCGACCCGACGAACATCGGCGTTGCCGTTAGAAAGCGCACCAAGAACAAATCGACGAGACAGTAATTCTATTGCCGCTAACGCGCCGTTAAACAGCTCTACCCGATTGCGCCAGGCAAGAAAGATGTCCATGGCCGCTGCGGCGGTTGCTGCTGCTTCTGAAGGTGTCAGCCCATGCTGCTTGAGCGCGCTTTGCAGGACGCGCGCACGCAGCTCTGTCAGCTTTCCTGCCAGTGAAGGTTCCTTCTCCAGCAGTTGCTGTCGATAGAATCGCATGGTGTCGACATCGTAGCTGAATTCAGGCACCGATACGGTAAGCCATGCTGCCAATTCTTTTTCTGCCCGGAGGATCACAGGACGAACGTCCCAGAGGGTGTCATCCAGGTCAAACGCGACGACCTTAATCATCGTTCACTCTTGCCTTTGCGCGCGGATGTGACTTGTCGTAGACCTCAGCCAGATGCTGGAAGTCGAGGTGCGTATAGATTTGCGTTGTCGATATGTCAGCGTGTCCAAGCAGTTCCTGGACGGCACGAAGGTCACCGCTTGACTCTAACAGGTGGCTGGCAAATGAATGTCGTAGCATATGCGGATGAACCTGGCCTGCAAGCCCCTGGGCTCTGGTCCAGTGATTGATGCGCGACTGCACTGAGCGAGGGTTCAACCGTGAACCACGTTCACTGATAAACAGGGCTGCTGGATCCTGGATGTGCTGCTTTTTGCCCGGCAGGAGCTCACGTACCTGTAGCCACTCCCGGAGTGCGATCAAGGCATGGGAGCCCACCGGCAACAGTCTTTCTTTACTGCCCTTGCCCAGCACCAGGATGTTTCCTTCAATCGGGTCCAGGCTATCGATGTTTGCACCAACCAGCTCAGACAGGCGCAGGCCAGAAGAGTAGAACAGCTCGAGTATCGCGCGGTCTCTTTTTGTATGCCAGCTTGCGCCTGCGAGCGCAAGCAGACTGGAAACCTGGTCCGGGTCCAGTGTCTTGGGCAACTTTTGGGCCGTCTTTGGTGCCTGCACATCCAGGGCTGGATTGGCTTTCGCCAGGCCTTCGCGAATGAGGTAATGGAACAGGGTCCGAATGGCAGAAAGTCGACGCTGCAAGGTCTTGCCGGAACTACCTTGTCTATGGGAGTGGGCGACAAAAGCCCTGACCTGATGACCTTTCAGGTCGCACCACTCGTTAATCGTTTTATCATCGCAATAGCGGTCAAGGAAATTAAGATCCCGGGCATACCCCAGAACCGTATGTTGAGAGAGCCCGCGTTCATTCTGCAGGTGAGCAAGAAACGTCTCGAGCTGCTGCTGCCGGGTTGTCATTCAGGTAGGATCCAGGTACACATAACGCGGTAGCAGCCGCGCCAGCACATCAGCGATGAAGCTGATGAACAGGGTACCCATTCCGGATCTGAAGTACTCGGGATCAGCGCTGCCGATTGCTAGCAAAGCCAGCTGTCTTTTGGATTTGATGGAGAGAACCGCAGCAGATTTGACCCGTGCACTGGCATGGCGAAATAGAAAGTCCTGCTCTGACTCACGCAAAACGCCGAGGTATGGCGCTTTACTTCTCATGAGGCCCCCGACGTATTCCTCGGCGCTGGCAGCGGGAATACTCGAGGTGAAGTGATTTATCTGGTGCGCATATTCACTGAAGATAATCACGCTGTACGCCTCGCTTTTGAAGTCACGCTTAAGACTGTCCTCCAGCGCCTTAAAGAATCCGTTGACGTCCTTGGCTGCAATCAGGGCAAGTACCAGCTTTTGGCACTTGTTAAAGATCTCGTCGTTTTGCCTGGCGGCAGTCAGCAAATCGTCCAGTTGACGTCGCGTTTCCATGTTCCGCTCGCGTAGCAGCGATACCTGGCGCTCAACCAGAGAGATGGCCTTGCCATTGTTGGTTGAGTGCGCATGCGGTAACTGCATCTTGAGCAGCAGGGCGTCACGGCCTTTGAAGAAAGCGGGGTGTTCATCCAGAAAAGCTGCAACCTCAGCTTCGGAAATTTCCTGGGGTAACGATTTGGTTTTGCTTGTCATTGCCTCGCCTTACGTTCTGGTACTACATTACGTTCTGGTACTACAGGTGGAGCCTGCCCTCGTAGACCCGGCAAGTTGGCCCCGTCATCATGACGGCACTATCTGCGCCTTGCCAATTAATGCGCAGGTCACCCCCGGGCAGACTCACCGTTACCGTGTCATCCAGCTTTCCCTGCAGCCTGCCTGCGACAACAGCGGCCGCGGCTCCGGTGCCGCAGGCGCGGGTTTCGCCCACACCACGTTCAAATACACGTAGCCGTATGTGTGTCCTGTTGATTACCTGCATGAAGCCGACATTCACCCGATTTGGAAAACGTGGATGAACTTCTATGACCGGACCCAGCTTGTTGACGGGTGCACTGTCTACGTCCGGGACTGTGATTACCGCGTGGGGATTTCCCATGTTGATTGCAGCAATCTCAACCTGTTGAACATCCGGGCAGACTGCTGATTCCAGTTCCAGTGAATACGTAATTGATGCTGTTGATGCCAGGAATGGTATTCGCTCAGGCTGTAGCACCGGTGGCCCCATGTTCACGGTTACATTGCCGTCTCGTTCCAACCGGCAGTGGATCACCCCGGTATTGGTTTCGAGCATCACCTCGGTTTTTGTTGTCAGGCCACGGTCGCGCACAAACCGCAGAAAACAGCGGGCGCCATTGCCGCATTGCTCGGCTTCTGAACCGTCAGCGTTGAAGATGCGGTAGCGAAAATCCAGAGACGGATCGCGCGGTGGTTCAACGACCAGGAGTTGGTCAAAACCCACGCCCAGGCGTCGATCAGCAAGCGCCCTGATTTGCTCGGGTCGAATCTGCAGACCCTGCGAAATCAGATCCAGCAACAGAAAGTCGTTACCCAACCCGTGCATTTTAGAAAAACGAATCAGCATGATTTATCACGGCGGTGCAAGCAGCGCCTCTATTAGTTCAGGTTTTAGATTACCCCGGAGACCATGATATGCAATCAAAACATGCTTCTGGGCAGCACATCTGGCTCCAGGCCACAGCTGTTATTCAACCACCCCAATCAGCGGTTGCGAACAGGTCAGGCATCAAGTGTCGATTCCAGCGCCAGGAGATCGTCTATCGTTTCGCGGCGCCGGACACAAATAGCAGACTGACCGTCAACGATCACCTCCGCAGCGCGACCTCTGCTATTGTAATTGGAGCTCATTGCAAAGCCATAGGCACCGGATGACTTGATGGCCAGGAGGTCTCCCTCCATTACGTCCAGTAATCTTGACTTGCCAAGAAAGTCCCCGGTTTCGCAGATTGGTCCCACCACGTCATAGCTGACAGGCGTGCCGCCTCGCTCGACAACCGGCTCGATAGCCTGGTATGCGCCGTACAGGGATGGTCGAATGAGATCGTTCATGCCCGCGTCGACCACCGCAAAGTGCTTGCCTTCGTTTTCTTTCAGCGTAATCACCCGCGTCAGGAGCACGCCAGCATTAGCCACCATGTATCGACCGGGTTCAAACCACAGCGCGGGACGCCTGTTACCCAATGCGCCAAGAATTGCGCTTGCATAGGTTTCTATATCAAGTGCTTCCTCGTCTTTGTACCGCACGCCGATACCGCCACCCAGATCAACGTGTTCCAGCAAAATGCCATCTGATTCCAGTTCATCAACCAGGGCAACAATCCGTTTAACGGCGTCTTCAAATGGCCCCAGGCTGACAATCTGGGAGCCAATGTGGCAGTCAATGCCGGTGGCCCTGACGTTGGTCATTTCCTGCATGATGCGATAGAGCCGGGCGGCTTCTTCAATAGATACACCAAACTTGTTCTCTTTTAGACCTGTTGATATATAGGGGTGAGTTTTGGCGTCTACATCCGGATTGACTCTGATTGAAACGGGGGCAACCAGACCGCGTCTTGCAGAGATCAAATTGATGCGATTTAACTCCGAGCCGGATTCCACATTGAAGCAGGCGATACCCGCATCAAGGGCCGCCTCTATTTCCCAGTCCTGTTTACCGACACCTGAGAAAACAGTTTGTGCGGGATCACCGCCAGCACGAATGACCCGTGCCAACTCCCCGCCTGATACGATATCAAAGCCAGAGCCGAGTTGCGCCAGCAGGCTCAGAACCCCAAGGTTACTATTCGCTTTCACCGCGTAACACACCTTGTGCTCATGTGAGCTGAACGCCCCGCTGAAACGCAGAAATGCCTCTCTGATGGCCGCTGCCGAATAAACAAATGTTGGCGTCGCAAAGTCGGCTGCTATCCGCTCAAGCGAAACGCCCTCAACATGGAGCCGTCCATCCTGCCGATCGTGTGTATTCATCTAGCTGGTTCCTGTCTCAAAGCGCGTTCAGACGTAGATCTG
>CAYGNA010000072.1:0-13559 GCA_964351065.1 uncultured Pseudomonadales bacterium | reverse complement strand
GGGGTTTACACTGCCATGTACCGTTGCCGGACATGCGGTGCGCTCTTACCGCACCATTTCACCCTTACCGGCATTGCTACCGGCGGTATATTTTCTGTTGCACTTTCCGTAGGCTCACGCCCCCCAGGCGTTACCTGGCACCTTGCCCTGTGGAGCCCGGACTTTCCTCCCTGATGAAAACACCAGCGCGATTGCCTGGTCGACTCTCAGCGGCGAGCCTAACCCTTTTTGAGAAATAACGCGACCTCATATAACCGTTTCCTTGGCACCCCCAGCAATTCGCTGCCGAGTGTCGACGCAGCAGAAGGGGATAGCTCACGCAGCAGGATCTCCATGGTACGCACTTCATCCTGATCAAAACTCGCCTGACTCACAGCGCCTTCGACGACAACCACAAACTCTCCCCTCGTTGGCACATCGCCATTCGCGAACGCGGCTATTGCGTCAGCCAGCGAGCCATACCAGGCCTGCTCAAACTGTTTGGTCAGTTCCCGCGCAATAGTAACCCGCCGCTCCCCGCCAAAAACGCTAGCCATATCTGAAACAACAGCCGCAATCCGGTGCGGAGATTCATAGAAAACCATCGTGCGTTGTTCGGTAACGAGCAGCGTCAAGCGATCCCTCCGGGCGACAGGACGTGCCTGTAAAAAGCCTTCAAAACAGAATCGGTCCACTGGCAGCGCGCAGATGGACAGCGCCGCCGTGAGCGCGGATGCACCAGGGATGGGAGAAACTTTGAGGCCCGCCTCTGCCGCGGCTTTGACCAGCCGATATCCAGGGTCAGATACCAGCGGCGTGCCCGCATCGGTGACCAGCGCAACTGACTCGCCGCGAGTCATTGAGGCCAGCAGGCGCGGCGTCTCCTCTGATTCGTTATGATCATGGTACGCAACCATTTTTGTCCTGATACCAAAATGAGCAAGTAATTGCCCCGTGTGACGCGTATCTTCTGCCGCAATCAGCGCGACATTGCGTAGCACCTCAATGGCTCTGGACGAGATATCACCGAGATTCCCAATTGGTGTGGCGACAACGTACAACATGTGAGTATTCTCCGGGGCTAAGCAACGTGCGCGGCTGACCTGAAACCTGGCACTTGGGTCCTGATTCTTGACCGCCAAATGCTGTAGGATCACGCATAAATGTCATGATGAACCGGCCAGTTGCCGAAGGCATCATTCCAAAGCAGCATCTGAATGTTAACCTGTTGATGATATGAAACGAATTCTGATCCCACTGATAACCCTGATTCTCGCCGGTTGTGAATCAGCTCCCGGGCCTTCCGTCGAAAAACCGGCAACCAAGACACCTATGCCCGTCGAGACAACCGGAGATGTGCAGGATCTGCTGGCTGCCGCTGGTAAGGCCGTGCCGCCCAGGTCTACTGAACTAAAAATACGGGCAGCCGAGTTGGCCATTGATCTCGGTGAGAATGAGCAAGCCAGGCGTATTATTGATCTCATTGCGCCAGCCGAAGCCGGTGCGTTTACAAGACGCTATTACTATGCAGTCGCCCGTGTCGCTATTGCCGCGGGAGACGCCAACGCGGCCCTCGTTGCGCTCGCCAATCCCCGGTTGCTTGACAATGCCCTGACTGAAGCAGACCAGGTGAATATTGGCCAGATTAGAGCACAGGCCTACTTCCTCTCCCGCAGCTTTCTGGCGAGCGCCAGGGAAAGAATCTTTATCCACCGACTGCTTGAACCCGACCAGCAGGCACAAAATCATGAACTCATCTATGCGGCGTTAATGGAACTGCCCGCGAACACGTTACTTTCACAGGCTGAAAAGGCTATCACCAGTGATCTTCGCGGCTGGCTGTCACTTGCAGCCATGACCAAGCGATATCAAAACGATCCACTGCGCCAACTCACCGAACTGAACAACTGGAAAAAGGTCTGGTCGTCGCATCCTGCTGCTTTACGACTCCCTGCCAGTCTCGAGGTGTTATCCCGGGTCGTGGACGAACAACCATCGGTCATAGCACTGCTCTTGCCACTACAGGGAGATCTTGGCCCGTACGGGCGCGCCATACGGGATGGGTTCCTTGCCGCACACTACGCCTCTCACGCAACTGCACGCATTCTGGTCTACGACACAACCAGCGATGACATCACTACGCTGGTCAGCACTGCTGCCAGGGATGGCGCAGAGTTGATAGTCGGTCCCCTTGACCGACGGCGCGTGACGCAACTCGCCGCTATGCAGGAGAAACTGACCTTGCCAGCACTTGCCCTCAATCGGACGCTGGATGGCAGTGTAGCCCCTGATCTCTACCAGTTTGGGCTCGCCCCTGAAGACGAGGTACTGCAAGTCGCAGAACTGGCATTCAAGGAAGGCAAAAAAAATGCACTCGTGCTTTACGCCGGCGGTGAATGGGGCGCACGCAATTTTTCCACCTTTGAACGTCGTTGGCTGGAATTGGGTGGCAACATCGTGGACGCAGCCGCGTTTGAAAATGAGCGTGACTACTCTGACCTGGTCAAGGGCCTGCTCAACGTGGCCGAGAGTGAGGACCGCGCATCCGAATTACGCAGAATTACCGGGCAACGGTTCGAATTTACGCCAAGACGGCGGCAGGACATCGATTTTATCTTTCTGCTTGCCAACCCATCCCAGGCACGCGGGCTAAATCCGACGCTGGCCTTCTTTTATGCTGAAGACCTGCCTGTCTATGCAACTTCACATGTCCATGAATACAGTGACTCAAGAATAGAGTCTATCGACCTCAACGGTATCCGCTTTTGCGATATTCCATGGAAACTGAACGATACGGACGAACTGCAGCAACGGGTTGAAGCGTTATGGCCAGGGGCCAGCGCGTCCCTCGCACCTTTTTATGCGCTTGGTGTTGATGCGTACCGCTTGCACCCACGCCTTCAGCAACTAAAAGAGATTCCGGGTACACGACTGTTTGGCACAACTGGTGTGCTTGAATTAAACGCAGCCAACATCATTACCCGCAGCCTGATGTGGGCACAGTTTCGAGATGGTGCAGCGATCACGGTTCCCCTGATCCTGGACGTGGGTCCGCCTTGACCAGCACTCGTCAGCTTGGCAATGCCGGCGAAGATGTCGCTCTCGCCTACCTGCAGGACCAGGGGCTGAAACTGGTGACGCGAAATTTTGCTGGCAAAATGGGTGAGATTGACCTGATTATGCAGGACGACAAAACACTCTGTTTTATTGAAGTCAGGCTGCGAAACAACAGGAACTATGCGTCAGGCGCAGAGTCCATAACGCGACACAAGATACAAAAACTGATCAGGACCGCCCAACTCTACCTGCTGAGCCATCGTCAGCCGCCGGATATTGACTATCGGTTTGACGTGATTTCACTGGGAGATGGTGTCGAATGGATCAAACACGCATTCACTCTGGACACATGACCCGACACACAACCTCGGAACGTGACCTGTACAAAATTGGAGTAATTTACATGAAGCGAAGCGGTGTCCTCGTCATGGCCCTCATGTTCTTGTCGGGCTGCGCCCTCGTGACGCCCGCCTCAGAAGATTACGGCAAGCGCAGCTTCGGTACCTACTGGGATGATCAAATGGCAGAATCGAGAGGCAAGAAGCTGATCAGGGATGCCCACCCGGATCTCGAGGAAGCCCACATTACAGTAACGTCTTTCAACGGGGTTGCACTGTTAACCGGGCAGGTTCCCTCAGAAGAGGCACGGCAGTTGGCGGAGTCGACGCTTGTGAAGTTACGCCACGTAAAAACCGTCCACAACGAACTGCAGATTGCCGGGCCAACATCCATGGTCGCCCGCACCAACGACACCTGGCTAACAACCAAGGTGAAGACCGCCCTGTTTACCGATGAGGGCACGCAAAGTGGCCGCATAAAAATAGTGACGGAAGACGGGGTTGTCTATCTCATGGGGCTACTGACAAGGAATGAAGGCGACGTGGCGGTTGAGCGCGCCCGAACGGTCTACGGCGTACAAAAGATCGTCAAGGTTTTCGAATACATCAATTAGCTTGTTCTTGTCCGTAGTGACCCGTTCCAACGCAAACGGAAGACCGGCTATTTCACTACTTTGAGCGAAGGTGGCTTTTTGGGAGGAGCAGGATCTACCCCAGGGCCGGGCTCGTTTGGTGGTGGGCTATCGGGACCAGGTTTTTCTTTTGGAAACCACATCCCTTCGCCGTTCTCCTTGGCGACAATACCCAACACAGCCTCGACAGGTGCACAGATTTCATGGGCTATGCCACCAAAGCGACCGTTAAACATCACATACTCATTGCCAATCTGTAGATCGCGCGTCGCAACTGGCGAAATGTTCAGCACAATTTGCCCTTCCTTCGCATGCTCCATCGGGACAGCAACGCCTTTCATATTCACGTCGACAATCAGGTAAGGCGTCAGGTTGTTATCCAGAATCCATTCATTAATGGCTCTGATGAGGTATGGGACAGAAGAATTCATGGGGTCATAAGATACACGACATGACTGATATGAGCCATGAAGGTTTGTTTTATCCTGCAGGAAGAGCAGTCAAGTGTCAGCAAGCGCTGGCCAGGAACTTACCCCAAGAGGTTGCCGCCAGCATGACAACTGCAGAGTTGGCCCGCAGTTGCCATTGCGCTGGCAATAACTAGTCCCGCATGTCCAGTTCTGCTTCGGACAGGCTCGCCTGAAACGCGTCTCGCGAGAAGATTCTGTCCATGTAGTCAACAATCGGTTTGCCCTGTTTGGGCGGCAGATCAATACCCAGAACTGGCAGCCGCCACAGAATGGGCGCGACGCAGCAGTCGACCAGCGTGAACTCATCACTCATAAAGAACGGCTTTTCGCCAAAAACAGGCGCAATAGAGATGAGGCTGTCGCGTAGTTCTTTGCGATGCCGGTCTATTACCGTGTCTTTTGACCGTCCCGCGACGATGGAGTCGACTGCGACACACCAGTCTCGTTGGATACGGTAGATAAACAGGCGGCTTTGGGCGCGCGCTACTGGATATACCGGCAACAAGGGAGGGTGAGGAAAGCGCTCATCCAGGTATTCCATAATGACCTGCGACTCATAAAGACACAGGTCTCTGTCAATCAGGGTAGGCAGACTGTTGTAGGGATTGAGGTCAACCAGGTCCTCGGGCATGTTGCCGGGTTCAACGTCAACAATCTCGACGGCAACACCTTTCTCTGCCAACACGAGACGTACGCGCTGGCTATAGTGATCCGTTCCATCTGAATAAAACACCATCGATGAGTGTTTGGCGACGACGCCCATCTCATTTCCTCTCACGTTGAATTAGTCCAATCGATTCTCCCGCGCGCAAGCGCGCGGGGACTTTAGTGATATCCTTTCTCGAACTCGCGTCCAAGCAACCAGGTAAAGACGAAGAAAAACGCAAGGAACAACAGTACGTAGACGCCAATTCTTTCACGATCCATCCGGGACGGCTCCGCCACGTAATAGAGGAAATTGGCAAGGTCATAAATCACCTGGTCATACTCCTCTGCAGACAGAGTCCCCGTTCCCTCTACGACCTCAAGCGGACTGTAGCCTCTTTCGATCAGTTCCTGATCGCACTTTTCTTCAGTGATGTACTCATTGGTCAGCGGATCCATCATCTCGCCGCCATTTGAAGCCAGTACAGGAATGTTCTTACAAACCTTACGCACCTCGCCCTGCAGATCAGCCAGTACGTGCGGCATACCAACATTGGCAAACACGAGGTTGTTGACACCCAGCGGGCGCGACTCGTCGATATAAAAGGTTCGAAGGTAGGTGTAGAGGTATTCTGGGCCACCCTTCAAATTATTGTAGAGTGTAAGGTCCGGTGGCGGTGCGCCAAACCACGTTTTCGAGTGCTCTTTACTCATGTTGTTTTCTATCAGGGCGCCGATACGCACGTCCGGATCAAAAACAAGATGAGAAAGCATGAGATCCTCAGGAATACCCAGGTCTTCCGCCGTACGCTTGTATCGCTGGTATTGCAGCGAGTGGCACGCAAAACAGTAGTTCATGAAGGTTTGCATACCACGCTGCAGCGAAGCCTGATCGGTAAGATCAGGATCCATGGCATCAAGTGGATAAGTAGATTCCGCTGCCAGCAGATTGGTTGCAAACAGCAATGAAACGATTGTCAGAATGATTCTTTTCATCAGCCGGTCACCCTTTCAGGCACAGGTTTGGTTTTCTCGACGCTGGTGTACCACGGCATCAACAGAAAGTAGGCAAAGTAAATTGCGGTGCAGATCTGCGCGACAATCGTACGCCCTGGCGTCGGGTGCACGGTTCCGAGATAACCGAGAATAAAGAAAGAAATGATAAACAATCCGAGGAAAATTTTACTCGGCAGTCCCTTGTAGCGCATGGAGCGAACCGGGGATCGATCAAGCCACGGCAAAACAAACAGGATTGCAATCGCGCCAGCCATTACAACCAGACCCCAGAACTTGGCGGTCAAGCCAAACAGCGGGAAAGTCGCTGCGCGCAACATGCTGTAAAAAGGCGTGTAGTACCAGACGGGTGCAATAAGCGCCGGTGTTTTCAGTGGATCTGCCGGTTCATAGTTCGGGTGCTCGATAAAATAACCACCGCCGTCCGGGATAAAAAACATCACCGCGCAGAACACAAACAAAAACAGCACGATACCGGGCAAGTCGTGGCCAATCGTGTAGTAAGGGTGGAACGGAACACCGTCCAACGGTTTGCCGTCTTCATCCAAGGTCTTCTTGATATCAACACCGTCCGGATTGTTTGAACCGACTTCGTGCAGTGCAAGTATATGTAGGAAGACCAACACAATCAGTGCGAGCGGAACCAATACGACATGTAGGGCAAAGAACCGATTGAGCGTCACGCCAGACATATTGAAGTCACCGCGCACCCAGGTAGCCAAATCCGCGCCAACGACAGGAATCGCACCTGCAAGAGAAACGATAACCTGCGCGCCCCAGTACGACATGTTGCCCCACGGCAGCAGGTAACCAAAAAAGCCCTCTGCCATCAGCGCCAGGTAAATCAGCATACCCAGCACCCAGATCAGTTCACGGGGCTTCTGGTAGGAGCCATACATCAGACCACGAAACATATGGAGATAGACCACTACAAAAAACGCCGAGGCACCAGTTGAATGCATGTACCGGAGCATCCAGCCATATTCAACATCGCGCATGATGTACTCAACCGACGCAAATGCGCCGTCACCTGTCGGCACGTAGCTCATCGTAAGCCAGATACCCGTCAGTAACTGGTTGACCAGCACCACTGTCGCCAGCACACCAAAGATGTACCAGAAATTGAAGTTCTTAGGTGCGTAGTACTTGGACATATGCTTTTCATATGTCTCGGTGACCGGCAGACGATCGTCAACCCAATCCATTACATTCTTCAATGACTGCTGCATAGATGCCATTAGACTGCCCCTTTATCTTCACCAATCACGAGCACATTCTCCGACTCGTAAAAGTATGGTGGTACTTCAAGATTGGTTGGCGCTGGCACACCCGAGTAGACTCGGCCTGCCAGGTCGAATTTCGATCCATGGCAGGGGCAGTAGAAGCCGCCCAGCCAATTGGCGTCAAATTCCTGTGGCTCTACTTCGGGTCGAAACTTGGGCGAACACCCCAGGTGGGTGCATATACCGACAAAAACGCCGATTCCAGGTTCAATGGACCGAGTCTCTACAGAAACATAATCCGGTTGCATCTTTTCCTCAGAATCAGGATCTGCAAGCCGGTCTTTGCGTTCATTGAGTTTTTCGAGTTGGTCTGCGGAACGATTTACGACAAAAATAGGTTTGTCACGCCAGGCGGGGATAGGCCCCAACATTTGCCCAGGCTCGATCCTGCCGATATCAATCTTGATGGGTGCACCGGCCGCAAGTGCTCTTGCGCTGGGCTGCCACGAACCGAGAAAAGGTACCGCTAGCCCGACGACTCCGGCCGCGCCAACGACTGAGGTCGCGCCAATCAAAAAATTGCGGCGCCCGTTACTACTGTCGTCACTCACGACGTAATCTCCCCACTAAACTGCTAAAAAGACGGGTTACTACCCCCGGACCAAAATACTCTCTGGGTGGGCTGTCAGAGGCCGAGCATTCTCGTCGGAGACATACCAAAAAACCGACGCGATTTTAGCACAATCAAACAGAAAAATGTTGTTCCCGGCAGTTTTGTTGCCGGGAAAAACACATTGGACTTAAAAATTATCGCTTGGAGAATTGCGGACGCTTGCGCGCCTTGCGGAGGCCTACCTTTTTGCGCTCGACCGTGCGGTCATCACGCGTTACAAAACCTGCTTTGCGCAGGGTAGGACGCAGGGTTTCATCATATTCGATGAGCGCGCGGGTCAAACCGTGACGAATAGCACCGGCCTGGCCAAAACCACCGCCACCACGAACAGTAACCTTGAGGTCAAATTTGCCAGTCAGCTCCACCAGTTCCAGTGGTTGACGAACAATCATTCGTGCTGTTTCGCGGCCAAAATAAACGTCGAGAGGACGGTCATTCACCGTGATATTGCCTTCACCGTTGGAGAGGAAGACACGTGCTTTTGCAGATTTTCTTCTGCCTGTACCGTAATACTGGGTCATAAGCGGGCCTTAAAGTTCAACTTAAAGTTCAAGCAGTTGTGGTTGTTGGGCGGCATGCGGATGTTCACTGCCAGCATAAACCTTCAGCTTGCTCAACATTGCACGACTCAGTTTGTTCTTTGGCATCATGCCCTTAACGGCCTTCTCGATGACGCGCTCAGGCGCCTTCTGGATCAGATCTTCAAAATTGATCGACTTGATGCCGCCAGGATAGCCAGTATGGTGATAATACTGCTTGTCCAGTGACTTGTTGCCGGTAACCCTGACCTTTTCGGCGTTCACGACAATCACGTAGTCGCCGGTATCCACATTGGGCGTAAACTCGGCTCTGTGCTTGCCTCGCAGGCGGTTTGCGATCTCTGTTGACAGGCGTCCGAGCGTCTTGTCTGTAGCATCAACAAGCACCCAGCCATGCCGGACCGTCTCTTTTTTGGCGGTATACGTTTTCATCATTAACCACGGGATTAAAGGAGCGCGAATATTACCGGACGCGTGGCTGCGTATCAACAGGCAATTTTGAATGCCAAAACAATCCTCACCGGTGTCCTTTTGCACGTTGTTCAGTCGGGCCTGTGCTCTCGCGCCAGGTACTCCTGCGACTGCATTTCCTGCAATCGGCTTTCCGTTCGCTGGAACTCGAATTTTACCCGCTCACCCTGGTAGAGCGACAGTATAGGCGCCGCAGCAGACAGGATTAACTTGACCCCATGGTCGTAAAACTCGTCAACCAGCGAAATAAAGCGTCGCGCGGCATCTTCATTCCTGACAGTGAACACGGGTATATTGCTGACCAGCACCGTCTGGTAGATCATCGCGAGTTCAATATAGTCGTTCTGGCTACGGGGCCCTTCACATAGCGCGGCAAAATCAAACCAGGCGATGCCCTCACCCGTCATCCGGCTATTGATGTTTCTACCCTCTATCTCCAGCACCTCGTTCTCGGCAAAGTGTTCGGTGGACATGGCCATGAAGCTGCGCCGTAGACTGACGTCTGCGTCGGCATCGAGAGGCGTGTGGTAGATTTCGGCTGAAACCAGTGCGCGCAGGCGATAGTCGACCCCACCATCTACATTAAGCACCCGGGTGTTGGCCTTGATGAGTTCTATGGCGGGCAGGAATTTACTGCGCTGCAGCCCGTTCTCATAGAGTCGGTCGGGTGCAACATTGGACGTGGCGACCAGGACAACCCCCTCCTCAAACAGTGCTTCAAGCAGGTTAGCCAGAATCATGGCGTCGGTGATATCAGAAACAAAAAATTCGTCAAAGCACAGCACCCTGGCCTGCTGTGCAAAACGCCGCGCAATCAATCGAAGCGGATTGGCCTGGCCCTGCAAAGTCCGCATTTCGCGGTGGACGTGACGCATGAAACGATGAAAGTGCATGCGTTGCTTTTGTGGAAACGGCAGAGAATCAAAAAACAGGTCCATGAGGTAGGTTTTACCTCGACCAACGCCACCCCAGAAATACAACCCTGATACCCGCGGGGGTAGCTGCTTTTGTCCCAGTAACCTGCCGATCAGGCCAGGGACTGGGGCGGTTACTTTCAGGTCTTCAAACAATCGATCCAGGTGAGCGGCAGCATCAGCCTGGGCGGCATCGTGCTGCACCTCGCCACCGGCAACGGCCCGTCGATATCGTTCGGCTGGCCCCACATCAACCCCTGCTAACCCTGAACTCGCATGGAGGCAGACCGCGCATGCGCCTCCAGACCTTCTTCTTCTGCCAGGATCGCAGCACTGCGCCCAAGCGAAGCAGCACCACGCGGAGAACAGCGAATGAGAGAAGAACGCACCTGGAAATCATACACGCCCAAGGGGGAAGCAAACCGCGCTGTACCACTGGTAGGCAGCACATGGCTTGGCCCGGCACAATAATCACCCATGGCCTCAGCGGTATGAGCACCCACAAAAATTGCGCCAGCATGCCGAATGTTCGCCAACAGGCTGTCTGCATCCGTCACAGCCAGTTCCAGGTGCTCCGGGGCAATCTGGTTGACGACCAGGGCAGCATGCATCATGTCAGGCACTTTGATCAGTGCACCGCGTTCAGTAATCGAACGTTTGATAATTTCAGATCGGCGCATACCCGGCAATTCAATGTCGATTTTCTTGCGAACCGCTTCCAGGAGTTCGTCGCTGTCTGATATCAGGATCGACTGGGCCATTTCATCGTGCTCAGCCTGCGCAAACATATCCATGACCAGCCAGTCACTGTTCGCCGCGGCATCAGCAACAATAACAACCTCTGAGGGACCTGCAATCATGTCAATGCCAACCTCACCGAACACCAACTCCTTCGCAGTGGCAACAAAGACGTTACCCGGCCCGACAATTTTATCGACCTTTGGCACCGTCTGCGTACCATAAGCCAGCGCTGCAATAGCCTGGGCACCACCGACCGTAAACACCCGATCAACGCCACACAGGTACGCTGCTGCCATCAGCACGTTAGACAGTTGACCATCCGGCGCGGGCACAACCAGAATCAGCTCCTCAACTTCAGCAACCTTTGCCGGTATTGCTGTCATTACCACGGTGGAGGGATACGATGCCTTACCACCCGGCGCATAGATGCCAACACGTGTCATGCCGCGAACAATCTGACCCAGCTGGTTACCGTCCTCGTCCTCGTAAGTCCAGTCTACCTGGTCTCCAAGCGCCCGCTTCTGCTGCTCGTGATAGTGACGCACGCGGCGGATTGAAAGCTCTAGTGCTTCCCGCACCAGTGGGTCGATGGCAAGCGTGGCGGCTTCGAGCGACGCACGCGGCACTTCAAAGTCTGCAGGCGTCACCAGTTCGCGTCGGTCAAACTTGTTGGTCAGCCTGACAAGCGCTGCATCACCTTCCTGCCGCACAGACAGGATAATGTCCCGGACCAGTTGCCTCACCTCATCCTGGTCAGCCTCAGGCACGTGAATGAGCGACTGCAATTCGGCATCAAAGCCTTCCGCCAGCGAATCCAGGTATCTAACTGCAGCCATCAGTCACATTTCGCAGTTGGTCGATAATTTCACCTATCGCTTCATACTTCATTTTCATTGAGACCTTGTTGACGATCAGCCGCATGCTGACATCACAGATAAAATCCATTGGCACCAGGCCGTTTGCCTTAAGTGTGTTGCCCGTTTCAACGATATCCACAATCCGGTGCGCAAGCCCGGTGATGGGCGCCAGTTCCATCGCACCATAAAGTTTGATGATGTCCACCTGAATGCCCTGCTCCGAATAATAGCGCTTTGCGGTGTTCACAAACTTCGTCGCCACTTTGATTCGACGCGGCAAAGGCGGCTCATTTGCCAACCCGGCTACCATGATACGACACCGACCAAAACCCAGATCGAGTGGCTCATAAAAGCCAGCTTCGCCATGTTCAAGGAGCACATCTTTACCCGACATGCCCACATCAGCGATACCGTGTTCCACATAAGTGGCAACATCAGAGCTTCGCAGCACCATGAGCTTAAGACCAGGCCTGCTGGTCTGGAAAATCAGCTTGCGCGAGGTGGCGATGTTTTCCTCGGGCGTGACGCCGAGGGACGCCAGCAATTCCAGCTGCTGCGCCAGTACTCTGTCACCTTTGGTCAGGGCCAGTGTGATACCAGTCATGGGGTAATCTACTGAATCCGCCTGATATCAGCACCGAGGTTCTGCAGCTTTTCTTCTACCTGCTCGTAACCACGATCAATGTGATAAATACGATCAACAACCGTGACACCTTCTGCAACCAGCCCCGCAATAACCAGGCTGACAGAGGCGCGCAGGTCATTTGCCATTACCGGTGCCGCTTTCAGGCGCGGCACGCCTTCAACGATAGCAATGGTGTTATTACCTTCGAGGCGTATTCGCGCGCCCATTCGGTTCATTTCATGCACGTGCATAAAACGGTTTTCAAAAATAGTTTCCCGCACCGTCGCCGTACCTTCAGAAATCGCATTCATCGCCAGGATCTGCGCCTGCAGATCCGTGGGGAATGCCGGATAAGGCGCTGTCACCAGGCTCACTGCTTTCGGGCGACGCCCTTTCATATCAAGCTCTATCCAGTCTTCACCACATTCGATCTCAGCACCGGCTTCGGTCAACTTGCTCAGCACCACATCCAGGTGTTCTGGCACGGTATCGCGCATTTTTACCCGGCCACCCGTGGCGGCCGCAGCAATCAGGTAGGTCGCTGTTTCAACACGGTCGGCAATCACCCTGTGGTGGCAGCCCCCCATCGACTCTACGCCCCTGATCCTGATCGTATCGGTACCCGCGCCAGTAACATCTGCACCCATGGCATTCAGGCAGTTTGCAAGATCGATGATCTCAGGTTCACGCGCGCAGTTCTCCAGCAGTGTTTCGCCTTCTGCGAGTGTGGCCGCCATCATGATGTGCTCGGTGCCACCAACGGTACTAAAGTCAAAGATGAAGCGGCCCCCTTTAAGACGCCCATCCACAGATGCCTTGACATAACCGTCTTCCATCTCGATCCGGGCACCAAGCGCAGCCAGGCCTTTCAGGTGCTGGTCGACGGGGCGTGGGCCAATGGCACAACCACCGGGCAGGGATACCTCAGCCTCACCGTAATGCGCCAGCATGGGGCCCAATACCAGGAAGGACGCCCGCATTGTCTTCACGAGTTCATAAGGCGCGCGAAACCGCTGTATTGTGTTCGCGTGGATCTCGATGTTCATCTTCTCATCAACCACCACCTCAACGCCGAGCGAACCCAGAATCTCAATCATGGTCGTGATGTCGCGCAGGTGAGGCACGTTACTGATCGTGATGGGCTCGTTACCGAGCAGGGATGCAGCGAGGATAGTCACCGCAGAGTTTTTTGCACCTGACGCCTTCAGCTCGCCTTCGAGCCTCGCGCCACCGGTAATCATTAGCTTGTCCATTAGGAATCCAGGTTTTACGGGGTTAACCGGCCTCTGCCGGCGTCAGGCATCGCATACTCACGGCGTGAATTTCACCGCTGGTGATCTTGTCATTTAGCAGTCCATAAACCAGCTGTTGGCGCCTGACC
>CAYGNA010000071.1:5763-13650 GCA_964351065.1 uncultured Pseudomonadales bacterium | reverse complement strand
CACTACGCTCCCCCAGCAGTCGCAACGTTCTGGTTATCAGTGGGGTTGCCAACAGATCCAGGATCTGGACACCAGAATCACCATGAACAAAATCCTGTAATGCAGCACCCTCGGGAAACTCAACCAAACGACGCGCAGCCGCGTTCGCAGCAGTAATTTTGCCGTAAGTGTTGATGCTGACAACAGGAACCGGGAGATCCTGGTATTGCGTCACGGTCTCGTTGTCTCCTCAGCCGGGAAAGTTACCAGCAATCGAGTTTCATGGTGGGTAGTTCTGAGATGCAAATGGCCACCGGCGTTGTGGAGAGCACGAACGATCTGATCAATACCAATCGATGAACCATCCTGCGCCTGCACCCTGTCAGTGACAAAACCCGGTGTGAGGGAGTAACCGAGCATCTCAGGCGGGATAGGCTGACTGGCATCGATAAGCAACAACGCACGGTGCCCGGCTTTCATCAATGCACCGCAGGCGCTACAGGTGAGGTTTTCATCGATGTTCGAATCTACCGGTATGCAATCACTCCGCCACTGCGACAATAGCCTCACAATGTCATCTGGTTCTGGTTGCCACGCCATTGATTCCAGACGTTTGCTGGCTCCCCTGGCCTGGACCAGAATCTCATTGACATAGAGTTGCTGCTCAGTTGTGAGTTGGGTCGAACCCAGCATTTCTGCATAACCAACGATGGCTGCCAGGTCGTTGCCGATGTCGTGACGGTCATTCATGTTAGCGGGCAGTCCGAAGAATTCGGCTGACCATACGCTCGAGATCTGGCAGCGAGTTACAAACCTCTGCATAGGTACAAAAAGGCAGGTACGACTTCATTTCAGCGTCGCCCTCACGCCATTTGTCCCGGGGTTCCGGGTTAAGCCATATGACCTGCCTGGCCTTGCCAGCAATAAGTTTTAGCTCATGCTCCGCAGAGGAATAGTAGTTGTTGCGTGAGTCGCCCAGGATAATAACCGTTGATCGGTTATCGATCTCTGAAATGGCGAGTTCACGAAACCGCTTTAATGCATGACCATAATCGGTGGAACCTTTACCGTAATCATCAAGGCTCATCTCAATAGCCTCTACGAGGGGATACTGGTCAAAGAGCTCCGTGACTTCGCCCAGGTTGTTGGAAAAAGCAAACGCTCGTACGCGCGGCAGCACCTCGGTCAGACTATACAAAAAAGTCAGCAGGAAGCGGGAAACATTCCTGACGCTACCGCTGACATCACACAGCACAAACACGCGCGGCCGTTGGAGGCGGATCTGCTTCCACTTGATGTCAAAGAGCGCACCATCGTATTGCATGTTACGGCGCAGCGTGCGCCGTATATCAAGTTGTCCGCGGTTGTTAATCTTGCGGCGCTTGGCATGTTTCCTGGCAAGTTGATTGGCGAGTTTACGAACCGCTTCCCGGATGTGTTCAAAATAGTAGACCTGCATATTCGTTAGCTGCGTTTGGCTGACAGCATCGGCGATGAAACGCGAGCCAGTCCCGTCAACAATTAGCAGGTACTGCTCCTCTACGTAAGTACGAACCTGATCGGCGAGGTAAACCTTGCCCTCTCCCAGAATGTTTGCCATCTCCTGACTCCCGGCATCGTCGGTCCGGGACAGTGCAGCAATCTCAACGTCCAGCGCGTCCATACCCATGTGCAACAGGATGCGTCTGGCAAAGAGACTCCGCTCACGCAGCGTCCTGATCTGATCCAGGTGTACTGATTCCGCGGCCTTCTTCATGAGTACGGCAAGTTCGTCATAGTGCTCGTTGGCAAGCAGATGGCCCAGCCTGGATTCACGCGGCCCAGCGCGCTGGCGCCGCCGCCGCTTGTCGCCATCCTCAACGGAAGCATCGCTGCCCGGTGCCTGGCCGCTGCTCTCAACCTGCCCGGCTGAGGCAGCTTTTCTGGTGCTGCGAAACTGTTTGAAAGAAAAGAACCGATCAAAACAGATATCGAACAACGCTTTTTCTTCAGGGGTTTTGGCAAGGATAATCGACAGGCTATTGCGCAGCAGGCTTTTGTCCTTCAGCCCAATAATATGCAGCGCACCCATCGCTGTCAGGGTTTCTGCAGGGGAAACCTCCAGATCTGCCTTACGCAGCGCTACGACAAAGTCACCAAGGGTCTTATCCATAGTGCCATTCTATACAAACAGCACTGGCATGTGTCACGTGGCGCAGAACCTCACGGGTTTGTTATGATCCCGGCCTGTCGCCACGTGATATGCCCCCTTGATCCTAAAAAATATTACATTCCAGGTATTCCTGGCCGCATTACTGGGAATTGGCGCCGCCATGTTATTCGCCGACGAAACCTGGCTTGCTGAGCCTCGGCCGCCAGCGTTTGAGATTATCGCCGGTCTAAAAGGCTTTTTTCTGGCCGCGCTTCGCATGTTGATTGCGCCCATGATTTTCTTCTCGTTGATCGGCGGCATCATTGGCATCGGGAATGTCGTCAGGTTGCGTCGACTCGGTGGTGTGACCGTCACTTACTATCTTGGCACCACCACGATCGCCATTCTGCTGGCACTTTTTGCCGTCTTCTTTATCCACCCCTGGACGGCTTACCCCGCCATGCCAGAGCTCGCCAATGGCATGGGGCCAGCAAGGATGATTGATCCTGGCGACGATTCACTGATCCGGGTAGTTAGTCAGCTATTGACGATGGCTTTCACCAACCCTTTCACCGCGCTGGTTGAATTGAACATCCTGGGTATCGTGACCAATGCCTTTCTGATTGGTCTTGCGATCATCCTGGCGTTGCCAGAAGACAGTCCGATTTTTCGACTTGTCGAAGACATCAACGTGGTGATTTACCGTGTACTGGCATGGGTCATACGGCTGTTACCAATTGGTATTTTTGCCATTCTGTTTGATTTTACAGTCAAGCTGAATGTTGGAGACGGTCATTCCCAGGCCCTACTGGCGCAGTTGCTCCAGTTTAGTCTGCTCGTGGTTGCCCTGACGGCGATTCACGGACTGATTATTCTGCCCGGCATTGCCTGGATGTTGACAGGACGCTCACCGGTACGGCTTTTGTCCCAGCTTGCCCGGCCCTTGCTGGTTGCTTTCAGCACATCATCGAGTTCAGCAACGCTGCCCGTGAGTATGCGTACCGCTGAGGAAGATCTTAAGGTCAGTCCATCTGTCAGCAGTTTTGTTTTGCCGCTGGGTGCAACCATGAACATGGATGGCACTGCTCTGTTTGAAGCGGTGGCGGCAGTTTTCCTGGCCTACCTGTTTGGTGTGGAACTGAGTGTGGTGGGCATTTTTACCGTATTTCTAATGTCGATGGTCGCCTCAATTGGTGCACCGGGAATGCCCTCTGCATCAATGGCCGGGATGCAGATGGTACTGTTGGCCGTTGGCATACCTCTTGAGGCGATCGCGATTCTGATGGTAATTGAACGGCCGCTCGACACCATTAGAACGGCGGTGAACGTTGAGGGTGATCTTATCGGTAGCCTTGTTGTCGATCACTATACGTCGACCAGGATTGGCATCGAGAGCGGTAGTGGGACCGATTTTGACACCGTAACCAAGACTGGATCGCCTGAATAGCGCGAGTCAGCCCTGATCGCGCAACATTCGTCGCAGGATCTTGCCCGACGCTGACTTGGGAATCTCGTCCACAAACGATACAAGACGAATTTGCTTGTAATGTGCGACCTGCCCCGCGACAAACTTCTGGATGTCTTCCGCAGACGCCTGCGCACCCTCCCTGCGCACGATAAAGGCACGGGGTAACTCGCCCGCTTCATCATCCGGGACCCCAATGACCGCCGCATCCGCAACGTCCGGATGGGTTACCAGAATCGACTCCAGTTCGGCAGGTGGTACCTGAAATCCCTTGTATTTGATGAGCTCTTTCAGACGATCGACGATGGTGAAATGACCATCTGTATCGATGTGCCCGACATCGCCGGTATGCAACCAGCCGTCCGCATCGATGGTATTGGCAGTTGCCTCGGCATTGTTGAGGTAGCCGGGCATAACCTGCGGACCACGAACCCAGATTTCACCATCTTCACCAATACCCTGGTCCTTGCCGGTTTCCGGATCGACAATCCGGCATTCAGTCGAGGGGACGAGGACTCCGATAGTGCCTGGTTTGAATTGCCCGGCCGGTGTTGCGTGACTGACTGGCGATAGCTCGGTCATGCCGTATCCCTGAACAACTTCACAAGCGAGACGTGCCCCGGCTTCCTGTGCGAGTTCAGGACCGAGCGGCGCCGCACCCGAGAAGACCGATTTCAGGGAGCTGAGGTCGTAGTTTGCTACCGCTGGATGTTTTGCCAGAGCCAGCACGATGGGCGGCGCGACGAAGGCCCTTGCCACCTTGTGGTCCTGTGAGAGTTGCAGGAACAGTTCAAGATCGAATCGCGGCATGGTAACCACCTTGCCACCCTGGAACAGCGCACCATTCATTAGCACCTGCATACCGTAGATATGGAAAAACGGCAAGAAAGACAATACCGTTTCACCCCTCTCGATTGGGAGCATCGCGGCGGTCTGGACAAGATTCGCGACCAGATTGTGGTGTGTCAGAACCACCCCTTTAGACAATCCGGTGGTACCTGAAGAATATGGCAAGGCAACGACATCAGTCGGATCAACGGCAACCTGGGCTTCCAGGGGAGGACCCATCAGATCAGACAATGATGGAACGTCACTCGCATCAATCGTGTAAATTTCCTCAACAGCCGTTCCTTCTGCCGCAGCCTTCGCGACATCCAGAAACATGCTCACGGTCACCAGCAACTTCGCCCCGGAATCCTTGAGTTGGTGTTGCACCTCGCTCGCGGTGTAAGTCGGGTTGACCGTGGTGACCGCCCCGCCCGCCCACGCCGTACCGTGAAACGCAATTGCGTATTCCGGTATGTTGGGTGCCATGATGGCGAGGACGTCACCCTTGCCAAATCCACGTGCAAGCAGTCCACCGGCGAGCGACTTTACCTGTTTTTCGAAGTCACCATAGGACAGTTCCCGACCTGTTGGCCCGTCGACGAACGCAGGTTCATTTCCAAGTGCGCTGGCGTGTCGCAGGACAAACGGCGTCAGTAGTGTTTCCGGTATCGTGACGTCGGGGTATGGGCTTTTATGGATCATGATGATTTTCCTGGCTCTGTCGAGACTGCAATAGATTGGTTATGAGTGGCATGATGCCAAATCTGTCGGCTTTTCGCAGTCTTTTCAAAGGATGCAGGCGGATCATGAGGTTGGCGTAACAACCAATGGGTAATTGTTGCACCGACCCCACATATCGCAATCCTGCATATCGATTGTTAGTAGGTTCTAGTTCTCATCCTGTGACTTGATCCCAGGCCCGCCAGGCCTACTAACAGCAGGGAAAACAAGGTTGGTTCAGGTACAGGGGCGGATCCCCTGCTATCGTAGCCATTATCGCCGGTGATGTAGTAGCCCTCCGGCATGATGAATGAAATGTCAGCAATAATTGAGGCACTGGCGAGGCTTCCTGCACTTAATCCAAATGCGGTCACACCGGCCTGGAATCCCATGTTGAAGGTACTTCCTGTCAAGACTGAAACAGAGTGTGTCAGCGTATCGCTGAAGGTGACGCTACCAGGGGCACAAGCGTTAAAAAAACAGTTCGTACCATCACTGACGATGGGAACAACCCTGAAATTCAATTCGCTGGCAACCGCACCATAATTCCAGGAGCCAATCCGCCAGTTTGCCGTTGTACTGGTCAGGCTGTTAGTTCGGTCAAGCGACCCGGAGATTGACATCGCAGCCGTTACCGTTTCAAAAGACGCACCGGCGCCGTGCAGCGTAAATGTGCCGCCAGTAAAACCAGCCAGGAATGCCGACCCGCCGGTGTAACCACTGTCAGTTTCACTAAGGCTTATCTGATACGGTGTTACGGACCCCTGCGCCTGGATGCTGCCGCCAGCGGAAGGGAAATATTCTGCCAGCGGCAAGTTAGTGGTGGCCCCTGCACAATCACTGATGTCTCCCGGTATCCCATTGTTACAACCATTCGCACTTAAATTGATCCAACTGGTACCGCCAATCGGCATATCAATGGTATCAGCCACTACCGGGCTGGCCACCAACAGAGAAAACACTAACACGCGGGCGGGAACGTTCAGCCCCGCCAGACCAAACCAACGCGGTTGCAGCATTTTAGAACCCCTGAAAATGAAAGTAATGAACAGATCAACGTTGTCGACCCGACAACATGACCAGGCCTGCGTCTCGCAATGTCTGTGCCATGAAAATCAATTCTGATGGACTCAACCAGGCGCAATACAGTGCAAAGCAAAACGCTTGGCAGTTTCTCCCTGACATAAGACAACAAGGGAGAGAAGTGCGCGTGAATTATAGTGAGTACAGAAAAAACTAGCTACATGCTTTTATGGTCGTCAAAGCGTTCGAGGAACCCTGCTTGCGTAACGCAGGCGTAACGGACTTAAAGGAGGGGCAAACACTGTAGGTCGGATCGTGTTTGTGAACTATCACCGAAATTGAAGTTGGACAACTGCCCCAAGGAAATGCAGTTTGCTCAACGTGAATGGCTTTATCGTTAGCCACCAGGACTGTTAGCAGGACTGTTAGCAGGACGGTTATCAAGACTGTGGCTAAGACTGTGGCTAGGACGGTCGTTAAGACTGGGTCACCTGAATAAGGCGGCCAAAGTAGGCAATAAATTCCCGGTGTCTTGCACCAACCTGGAGTCTCTCGAGGCTTTCTTCGCCGGTTTTGCTGGTCAGGTATTCGTAGACCGAGGTTATATTTTCGCCATTACCGAGAATGGCCGGAATTTCTTCGTTCAGGTAGTCATGCAGCGATGCCAGGTCTGATTCAACGAGACCACTCTTTTGTGGCTCCAGTACTGCATTGCCCCAAATGGTTGCTATATAGACACGGAACAGGTCCTTGTCGACAAATCCATCGGCTACCTGGCACTGCTCGATGATCTCGGTGACAGCCGGTCCAAATCTCTCGCGTAGTTCAATCAATTCCATGGCGCGATTATAACGGGTTTATCCCGTGACGACCCACCTTCGTACATGTTTCTGTCCCCGATTTATAGCTGGTACACTCTCGGCTTTCCAGACGCACATAATTGTTGTAAACCAATAAAGACAACGCCATTCACATCAAGTAAAGAGAGGGAACATGAGCAACGAACATTTGTTGGAGACTATTGAAAGCGGAGTTGCCACACTAACGATGAATCGCCCGGAGAGCCTGAACGCGCTCTCTGACCAGATGATGCAGGGCCTGCTTGAAGCGGTGCCGCGCCTGATGGCGGATCCGAATGTGGGGGTTATTGTACTCACAGGCGCGGGTCGCGGTTTTTGCGCCGGTGGTGACGTAAAAGGTATGGCGAGTCGAAATAGCGGCGGCGAGAGCGATACGCCCCGCGCTGCCCCATCCCTTGAGATGCGTGCCAATGGCCTTCGTGCAAGCATGGAAACCTCTCGCTGGCTCTATCAGGGTCCGAAGCCAACAATTGCCATGATGCGCGGTCCGGCTGCTGGTGCCGGGCTTGCACTTGCTCTGGCCTGCGACATCAGGATTGCGTCCGACACGACCAAGTGCACCACGGCATTTGCCAATGTAGGTGCGTCGGGTGATTTCGGTGGCAGCTACTTCCTGCCGCGGCTGGTCGGAACGGCCAAAGCACGAGAGCTTTATCTGACGGCTGCTGTCATTGACGGGGTGGAAGCCCAGCGAATTGGTATGGTGAATCAGGTTGTTGCTGACACGGAACTGGAGGCCCGCACGATGGATATGGCGCACAAGCTGGCTAATGGCCCTCGCATCGCGTACCAGTACATCAAGAAAAACATGAACACGTCCGAGACAGGTTCCCTCGAGCAGGTATTTGATATGGAAGCCTGGAACATGACACGTTGCATGA
>CAYGNA010000071.1:0-5753 GCA_964351065.1 uncultured Pseudomonadales bacterium | reverse complement strand
CCACCCGGCATGTCTATTCTCGAGAACCGTGCACCTCCGTTCAAGGGGCAGTAGGAACTTTCTCCGCAGGGAGGAGGCCTTAATGAGCGGGCGGCAGCGGAAAATAATCCATATAGACATGGACTGTTTTTACGCTGCCGTCGAGATGCGCGACGACCCTTCCCTGCAGGGAATTCCCATTGCCGTGGGAGGCGCGGCCGACCGACGGGGCGTCATTACCACGGCAAACTATGAAGCCAGGAAGTTTGGCGTTCGCTCTGCCATGGCGACAGCCTATGCGTTGCGACTTTGTCCGGCGCTGCGTCTCCTGCCGGTTCGCATGAGCCACTACGCAGCAATATCGAAGCAAATCCGGGAAATATTCCAGCGCTATACCAACATCATAGAACCACTCAGCCTTGATGAAGCTTTCCTGGATGTATCCGATTCACCGCTATTCGGCGGCAGCGCCACGTTAATCGCCCGGGATATAAGGTCCACCATCAAGCGAGAGCTTGGGCTAACCGCGTCTGCCGGCGTCGCCCCCAATAAATTTCTGGCCAAGATTTGTAGTGACGAGAACAAGCCTGACGGGCAGTGTGTGATCACACCAGCGACTGTCGACGAGTTTGTGGCTACCCTGCCCCTTAAAAAAATCTCGGGTGTGGGTCAGGTGACCCTCAAGCGACTCGCAGAACATGGGCTACATACCTGTGCAGATGTCCGCCTGTTGGGTGAAGCAGAACTGGTGCGACGCTTTGGCAGCCTGGGAAGCCTGTTGCACAAGCGAGCACACGGCATCGATAACCGGGCACTGACAACCGACCGGATACGCAAGTCCCTCAGCGTCGAACGCACCTTTGCACAGGACATCCAGGAACTCGAGGCGGCTGTGAACGCGCTGGACAAGCTGTTCGAGGAATTGACCGAGCGCCTGAAACGCGCTGGTGAAGTCCCCATCAAAAACCAGCAGGTCAAGCTCAAGTTTGACAATTTTCAAACAACAACCATTGAGCGAAGCAGCGGTGCGCTCAGCAAGCGCCTGTTCCAGGAACTTGTGCCGCTGGCGTGGGAGCGCGGTGACGGAAAAGGCATCAGGCTGCTTGGGATTGGGGTCACGTTTCGAGAAAATGAAGACAGCGGCCAGCTAGCCCTGTTCTAGTTTTACGCGAGCTTCATCCTGTCATTGTTCCGGGTATGGCTGTATCGGCTGTTTTAGATCCTGCCGCTGTTCTGTATGATTAGCGCCCTTGTAGTTCAGCACATCACGCTAATGCGCAAAACCAAGATCATCTGCACCATCGGTCCCGCTACCGCCTCTTATCCGATGCTCGAAAAAATGGCCTCCGCTGGCATGGATATCGTACGGCTCAACATGTCCCATGGTGAGCATGAAGCAACTGCAAAAATCATCAAGTCGATCAAGACATTGAATCGAAAAGTGCCCTATCCGATTGCCATCCTGCTCGATACCCAGGGGCCGGAAATTCGAACGGGTGATTTAGCCAACGAACTTGAACTGAAAAACGGCTCGGTCATCTCAATCACCATTCGTGACACGGTTGACGTTGAGGCGTCCTCATTCCATATCCACTATGACGACCTGATTGAAACGGTAAGCGTGGGTGATCGCATCACGGTAGACAATGGGATTATCAACCTTGAAGTCCTGGAAAAGCTCAGCAGCGGCAGCATGAAGTGCCGTGTCATTGACGGCGGCATTCTCAAGAGCAAACGTCACGTCAATCTGCCCGGCATTCGGGTAAACCTGCCTGCAATTACCAAAAAAGACCGCGCTGACATCCTCTTCGGTGTTGATCTGGGTGTGGACTTTATTGCGTTGTCTTTTGTTCGAGAAGCCAAAGACGTACTTGAATTAAAAGAACTGCTGGGTGAGAAGGCGAACAAGGTCAAGATCATCGCCAAAATCGAAGACCAGTCGGGCGTCCAGAACATAGAGGAAATCATCCAGGTTTCAGACGGTATTATGGTGGCGCGGGGCGACCTTGGTGTGGAGATCAATGTAGCCGAACTGCCAAACGTCCAGCGCCGGATTGTGCAGTTGTGTGCGGAGTATGGCAAACGCGTCATTGTGGCAACTCACCTGCTGGAATCCATGATTGAAAACCCTATCCCGACTCGCGCTGAGGTCACGGACGTCGCCAATGCCATCTATGAAGAAGTGGATGCTGTCATGCTGTCGGGTGAAACAACTATTGGCAAGCATCCTGTTCGCTGTGTGGAGCAACTCGTTGAAATAGCAGAGGTGACTGAAGCCATCAAAGGCCTGGAGTTCAGTCGTAATCTTCATCGTTCCAGTGAGAAACAGCACCTGGCGGTCACCGCCGTTGACCTGGCCGAATCCCTGAAGGCCGCTGGTATTGTCGTCATTACTCGCCGCGGCTACATGGCCGACTATGTGACTAACTGTCACCCCCAGCACACCAGGATCTTTGCTTTTACCAATGATAGCCAGACAAGGCGACGCTTGATGCTAAATCGCAACCTGTCGCCATTTCGCACTGCCTTCAGTAATGATCCGGAAAAAACCCTGCACATCGCATTTGAGGTCCTGAAAGAGCGTGTTGGCCTGAATAGTGGTGACCGTGTCGTGGTGATTTCGGACATTCTGGCAGGTGCCGGAATCGAGGCGATCCAGATACGCACCCTGCCCTAGGCATGCCAACCCAAAGCGAGCCAGCCAAATACTGATCGCCTGGAAGCATTTACCGGGTCACGCGAATATTTTGCCAGGATTCAATATATCTTTGGGATCCAGTGCTTTCTTGATGAGTTGCATAACCGCGATCTCATCCGGACTGCGAGACAAGGTCAGGTAGTGTTTTTTCTGTAGTCCAATTCCGTGCTCAGCTGAAACCGATCCGCCACGTGATACCAATCCCTCGTACACCTTTTTTTCGACTGCTTTTTTAGCCTCAGCAGAACCGTCGCCCATGCCCACAATAATGTGCAGATTACCATCGCCAAGATGCCCAAAGATCATGCAGGTGTGATTTGGCCAGGATGTCATGAGGTTCGTCTTCAATTCCTCCACGTAGGATTCCATGTGATTGAGCGAGACGCTGACGTCAAAGGTAAAAATGGGTCGGTTCTGGCCAACCTGTCCGACATCATCGCGAATCGCCCACATGGCATCGCGTTCTGCCTGACTCTGGGCAATAACCGCATCGGTAATCATACCTGCTTCAAGGCATTGACCCAGTGCCTCCACAAAACGCTCATGGTCGCGTCCCGGTTCACCGCCCATGGCTTCCAACAGGATGTAATACCCATAATCCTGGGGCAGCGGTGGCTTACCCGTTGCGGGGGGCGAAGTCACAAGTTTGTAGTAGTCCTGCCAGAGCACCTCGAAAGCAGACAGCGTGCCGCCAAGGGTCGTATCAATATGGTTGAGGAAGTCGGTTACGTGCTTGAAGCTGTCTACGGCAATAAAAGCCATGTCCTGGCTGGCTGGCATGGCGCGCAGCCGGAGTACCATCCTGGTCACAATACCCAGCGTACCTTCTGCACCAATAAACAGCTGCTTGATGTCATAACCCGTATTGTTTTTGATGATCTTGTTCATTGACGAAATGATGGTGCCATCAGGCAGAACTGCCTCAATGCCAAGGACCTGCTCACGCATCATGCCGTAACGGATTACGCGATTGCCGCCGGCATTGGTTGACAGGTTACCGCCAACCGTTGCAGAACCGCGTGCGCCCAGATCGAGTGGAAACAGCATGTTTGCCGCTTCGGCGGCTTCCTGTGCAGCCTGTAACGGCAGACCTGACTGAACCGTCATGGTTCGACTCTGGACATCAATCTCCTCAACCTTGTTCATCCGCTCAAGGCTGATAGCAAGCTCGCGGCTATTTGATTGCGTCCCTTCAACGAGCCCTGTCATTCCACCCTGTGGAATCACCGGCTGGCCAAGCTCGTAACAAAGCTGCATGATTTTTGATACTTCCTCCGTGGTTCGGGGACGCACTACCGCAATGGGTTGAACATTGCCTGGAAACTGGCGTTCACTTAGCGCCTCGCCAAAGATAAGGCCGCCATCATCAGTAATTTCCCGAAGGCGCTCAATTAACTCGGACATATCCTCTCCCTCAAAGACTCATTCTCGCTTAATGTAAATCTGTTGCTGAACCTATTTTGGCGCGTTATCCAGATCTTCGCGAATGGTACGCGCCGCCATCATGTAATGAAACGTTGACCAGCCATAAACGAGCACCACAATCACCAGCGCGTAACGCAGGCTTTCTTCGCCAAAACGGGGCACCAGCAGGTCGCTAAGGAAACCTGTCAGCAGCGGACCCAACCCCAGCCCAATCAGGTTCAGGGTAAAGAACAGGATTGAAGACGCCAGTGCTCGCATACGCAGGCTGACAATACCGTGTGTCATGGCAATGGTTGGCCCAAGGTACATGGCACCGAGGAATACTGGCACCATATAAATAACCAGCGTGAGGTAATAAGCATTCAGCAGGTAGACAGCGAGCGAGAAAGGTACTGCGGCGAGCGTGGCGATAGCGGGTGTCCAGACATACCAACGCCGATCCCTGACGCCAAGTTTGTCGCAGATATACCCGCCAAAAAATGTACCCGCCGCACCAGCGGTGCCAGATATCAGACCCAGCCACGTCGCGATCTCGCCCGTTGAGGTCAGTTCATAGGTTCGAATGAAAAATGATGCAATCCACTGTCCGACTCCATAACCAACAAAAGCATGCAGACCTGCGGCAAGGCTCAGATGTCTGAATGATTTCCGGGACCAGAGTAGCGCAAACACTGTCTTCATCGGCGGTGCTTCGGCAACGGTTACTATTTTTTCGGACCAGCCGCGCGAAGGTTCGCGCAATGTAAAGCGAACCACGAGAGCCCAGATCACGCCTGGAATACCAATGATGACAAACACCCATCGCCAGCCAAACCAGTCGTTGACCCAACCGCCAATGACAAAACCTATCAGCACGCCAAAGTTGATGCCCATGGAGTAGATCGATAATGCCGTGGCCCGCTCCTGGGGAGGGAAGATGTCGGAGATCATGGAATGTGCAGGTGGACTGCCGCCCGCCTCGCCCACGGCCACGCCAATTCGGGCAAACAGCAGTTGAACAAAATTCTGCGCCGCGCCAGAGAATGCAGTCATAAAACTCCATGTCGCAATTGCCATGGCGACCACGTTGCGCCGGTTTGCCTTGTCAGCATAGCGGGCAATGGGTATGCCAAGTGTGACGTAGAAAAGCGCAAAAGAGATGCCGGACAATAACCCTAGCTGGGTATCGGAGAGTCCGAGATCGACCTTGATGCTCTCTTGCAATATGACCAGGATCTGGCGGTCGATAAAATTGAAAATGTAAACGGTAGTAAGTACCGCCAATGCGTACCATTTATAACTGCCCGCATAAGCCAGATCGTTAGCATCAGACTGTGCTTGCGCCTTTGCTGCTGCTTCGACCTTGTCGGTGTCGCTCTTGTCACTCATATTCCCTCTCTGGCTCTGCGCCATTTTTTTCTTGTTTTTGGAACGATCGTGCCCCTTGACTGACCTGACTCAGTTCGCTAAGTGCGCTATCAATGGCCGACAGCAGCAAACCGGTTTCGGCATCGGCCACTACGGTCGAAAAAACCAGTACAGGTTGGCGCGATGACACCGCCGCACTCCAGCATCGCACGATGTAAGGCTGAGGCAAAGGCTGATTCAGCCGCATTTCGATAGTAGTCCCGATAGTAGTCCCGATAGTAGTCCCGATAGTAGTCCC
This sequence comes from uncultured Pseudomonadales bacterium, assembly GCA_964351065.1. GTDB lineage: Bacteria > Pseudomonadota > Gammaproteobacteria > Pseudomonadales > Azotimanducaceae > JANQJA01. The sequence continues at coordinate 6 of CAYGNA010000071.1, read as the reverse complement.
GATAGT
>CAYGNA010000070.1:0-13659 GCA_964351065.1 uncultured Pseudomonadales bacterium | reverse complement strand
GCTGATGGGTCCCTGACGCTGCTGGGGCGCGGCAGTGTTTGTATCAATACGGCGGGTGAGAAGGTGTTTCCCGAGGAAGTGGAAGAAGTGCTGAAGCTGGCGCCTGATGTTTATGATGCCCTGGTGGTAGGCGTGCCCGATGACAAATGGGGCCAGTCAGTGACGGCCGTGGTGCAACTTCGCGCCGGTGCTGGGCTTGATGAAGCTGCTCTGCGCGGACACGTCCGCGAACATCTGGCCAGTTACAAGTGTCCCAAACGGATTTTGGCAATTGCTGAACTTGGGCGAGCCAGTAATGGCAAGGCTGACTACAAGAAGATTGGCGAATGGGCCCGGTCAGAACTGGGTATATAGGGCCACCGTATAGAAAAGCTTTTTGATAGGGGGTAGTATCTCTGTCCCGGGTTTTGTTAAGTATTTCAGGTGGCTGGTGGATAGAAGGGACTTCCTTAAAGTCTTCTCGGTAGGTGCTGCTGCCGCCGTGGGCGGACATTATGTCTGGCGTGCAGGTGAATCTGCTACCCAGACAGTACCGCTGCTCGAAGATATACCGTCCAGCCCCGCAGAACTGGCCGAGTCTATTGTGTACCTGGACAGTCCTGGCCCGGATCTCGCGGCTTATCTGCAAACGTTCCAGTCGGGTGGATTAGCGTCGCGAGTTGAGACCGATGATCTCGACGGCTATCTGGAGAAGATGCACAACTTTGAAGCTGAGCACTTCGAAGATGTCTTCATGGGTGCAGAAAAATATGCTGTATTGCTGTCCACTTTCAAGCGCATGGATCGTGTTCAGAGCCTGGTAGGACATGGCAATTTTAACGTATTGGCGTTCGACGATATGTTGAACTATAGCCGCCGCTACGAAAGCGTAGGTGCCTTCCCTGTCGAAGAACAGAATTTTCTGGAAGAGGTTTTCTCCGAAAACGCCGAACGTTATGGCTTCCTTGGTAACAAGGTGATCACAGAACTAACCGCGCGAGTACCAGAACGGGATACTGTCAGAATTGCCAGTGCGGGTCACTTCCTGTTCAAAGGTGATTCGCTGGCGCTATATCGGCAGGTGCAGAAGGATATTGGTGGCGACATTGTGCTCACGTCAGGCATACGAAGCATTGTTAAACAAACCTACCTGTTCCTTGCCAAGACCATCCAGTCCAAGGGAAACCTCTCTCGTGCCTCCAGAAGCCTGGCCCCACCGGGCCATTCGTTTCACGGTATAGGCGACTTTGACGTTGGCAAGGCCGGCTTTGGCACCCGAAACTTTACAGCCGATTTCGCCCGGACTGATGAGTTCAAGCGACTTTTGGATCTCGGCTACGTGGATATGCGCTACCCTGAAGACAACCTGCTGGGCGTACGATATGAACCCTGGCACATCAAAGTCGTATAAATCGCAGTTAAGATCATAGTTTGCAGCGTAGTTTGAATCGTAGTTGGATTTGTAGTTGGACTCGTAGCTTAAATCCTGATTGTAGTCATAGTTTAAGACGTACTGTAAACCCCAGCGCCACGTGGGTCTGGACGCCAAAACCACCAAATGGCTACCCGAACAGACAAATTGACAAGGGCAAAAAATGGAAGAGTTGAGATGGTGGAGCCGTCTGATGCTGGTCAGTGCAATAGTGGCACTGTTGTTACTACTGGCAGGGCCGCTGGGATACAAGTTCGAAATTTCACCCCTGCAGCAATCGCTGGTGAGTCTGCTGATCTCACTGGTGGTCGCCATCCTCGTACTTGTCGTCGCGCTGGTAATGGCGTTTGTTGCGACTCGCAAAAATCTGACCCGAAACCGTAACCTGGTATTGATATCGGCAGCGCTCTGTCTGGTACCAATAATTGTCATGGTGCCGCAGATGGTCAAAGGGACGTCGGTACCCCCAATCCATGACATTACAACCGATACCGTGGATCCACCGGCCTTTTTTGCTGTGGTGCCACTGCGAATCAATGCAGCAAATGATCTGGTTTACGGGATGGAGCAGATTTCGCCGACAGAGATGGCGCGACTGCAGAATGAGGCATACCCGAACGTTAAGCCCCTCCAGAGCAGCCTGACCGTTGATGCGGCTGTTGCAAGAACCGTGGAAGTGCTTTCAGAACAGGGACTTGAAGTCGTCAATATTGATCCACCCGCCGGGATTGTTGAAGCGGTTGCGACGACTTTCTGGTTTGGTTTCAAGGACGATGTGGTTGTCAGGATCAGGCCCGAGGGTGATGGCTCTGTGATTGATGTACGTTCTGTGTCCCGGGTCGGCCAGAGTGATGTGGGCGCGAACGCAGCACGCATAGAGCGTTTCCTGGCTGCGTTTTAGGCGAACCGGAGTGTGGTGGTAAGTTCTCCCGGGCTGGCACAGTCAAGTGTCAGTCCAGCAACCTCGCGCTGACAATCTCATTGACCTGCTGTGGGTTGGCCTTGCCGCCCGTTTCTTTCATTACCTGGCCGACAAAAAAGCCCAGCAGTTTTGTTTTGCCTGCTCTGAACTGCTCCGCCTGGGCGGGGTTGTCGGCAATGATTCGGTCGATAATCGGGTTAAGTTCGCTCGAATCCGATACCTGGGTTAGTCCCTGCTGGTTTATGTAGTCATCGACAGACGCGGCTTCACCGGTCCAGAGAGCATCAAACACCGTCTTGGCGATTTTACCGGAGATGGTGCCGTCCTTGATCCGGCTGATAATGCTGCCAAGTGCTTCAGGCGTGACAGTTGAAGCAGTGATCAACTGGTCATCACGATTCAAACGTCCGAGAAGTTCGACGCGGACCCAGTTGGACGCCAGCTTGGCATCACCGCCGACCTTTGCCACGGTTTCATAGTAGTCCGCGAGTGCGCGACTTGACGCCAGCACCGTGGCATCTTCACTGGTGAGATCGTAACTTGCCATAAACCGGTCAATTTTGGCCTCAGGTAACTCGGGCATGGAATCACGAATCGAGTCGATAAAGGTTTGTTCCAGTACCACTGGCAAAAGGTCCGGATCGGGGAAGTATCGATAGTCCATCGCAGTCTCTTTGCTGCGCATCGAGCGTGTTTCATCGCGGTCTGGATCGTACAGCCTTGTTTCCTGTATCACTCTGCCCCCTGATTCGATGAGTGCAACCTGGCGTTCGATCTCAAAATTGATTGCGCGCTCGAGAAATCGGAAGGAATTGACGTTTTTTGTTTCTGTGCGTGTCCCAAGCGTGGTCTCACCGCGTCGTCTTACCGAGACGTTGGCGTCACAGCGAAATGATCCCTGGGACATGTCGCCGTCAGAGACATCAAGATAAGTAACCAACTGATGAATATGACGGGCATAGGCGGCGGCTTCCGTGGCGCTGTGCATGTCTGGCTCTGATACGATTTCCAACAAAGGAGTCCCGGCCCTGTTCAGGTCTATGCCCGACTGGCCGTGAAAATCTTCATGCACCGATTTGCCGGCATCCTCCTCAAGGTGGGCACGCGTCACCCGGACCGAGAGGAGTTCGCCTGTCGGCATTTCTATCTCAACCTTGCCGCCAACTACAATCGGGGCGGCGAGTTGGGTGATCTGGTAACCCTTGGGCAGATCGGGATAAAAGTAGTTCTTGCGATCGAAGCTTGAATGACGGTTTATGGTCGCACCAACGCCCAGGCCAAATGCGACGGCCTTCCGGAATACGGCCTCATTAACAACGGGCAGCACGCCTGGAAACCCAAGATCGACAAGGCTTGCCTGGGTGTTGGGTCCAGCACCAAAGGCTGTGCTGGCAGAAGAGAAAATTTTTGTCCGGGTGTTGAGTTGGACGTGGATTTCCAGGCCAATAACGGCTTCGAAGTCAGTAATACTCATGGGGCATTCCCTGATGGTGCCTGCAGGTGCCAGTCTGTCTCAAGCTGGAACTGGTGCGCGGTAGCCAACATTCTTGCTTCCTCAAAATAATTGCCAATCAGCTGCATGCCGATGGGCAGGCCGTCGACAAACCCGACGGGCATCGACATGGCCGGCACACCCGCGAGATTTGAGGCGATGGTGTAAATGTCCTGCAGGTACATGGCCACAGGATCATCAGTCTTGTCGCCGAGCGGAAAGGCGGTGCCCGGCGAGACCGGGCCGGCAATGAGATCAACCTCGGTAAATGCGCGGGTGAAGTCGTCGCGGATCAGGCGACGAACCTGCTGGGCCTTGCCGTAATAAGCGTCAAAGTAGCCTTCGGAGAGCGCAAAAGCCCCAACCATAATCCGCTGTTTAACCTCCGCACCGAGGCCCTCACTCCTCGAGCGGCTATACAAGTCTTCGATATCCACCGGATCTGTACAGCGATAGCCGAACCTGACCCCATCGTAGCGTGACAGGTTGGCAGATGCTTCTGCCGGGGCGATAACGTAGTAAGCGGGGATGGAATAGGGTGTATAGGGCAGGCTCACGTCAACCAGCACTGCACCGCGGGATTCCAGCACACCCAGAGCCTGTTGAATCAGCGTGGCCGATCTGGCGTCAAGGCCATCTTCAAAATACTCTTTGCAGATACCAATACGAAGTCCCTTGACCGGCTGCTCAAGCAGCGAAGCATAGGCGGGCACGTCGCGTGCAACCGATGTGGAGTCTTTTGGGTCGTGACCAGCCATGGCTTCGAGTAACAGCGCGGTATCCGCTGCGGAACGGGCGATCGGACCACCCTGGTCCAGGCTGGACGCGTAAGCAATCATGCCCCAGCGAGAAACGCGGCCGTAGGTCGGCTTGATGCCAGTAACTCCACAAAATGCGGCTGGCTGGCGGATTGAACCACCAGTATCTGTACCTGTTGCAGCGAGACAGAGCCCCGCCGCGACAGCGGCTGCAGACCCACCGCTGGAGCCGCCCGGCACGAGATTGCTATTCCAGGGGTTTTTTGCCGGTCCGTAGTAGCTGGTTTCATTGGATGAGCCCATGGCGAACTCGTCCATATTGGTTTTACCAAGGCAAACTGCACCCGCATTGGTGAGTTGTTCAACAACGGTCGCATCAAACGGCGAGATAAAATTGTCGAGCATGCGGGAGCCGGCGCTGGTGCGTATATCCCTGGTACAGAAAATATCCTTGTGTGCTATGGGGATGCCAGCCAGGGGGCCTGCATGACCTGCAATCCGGGCCAAATCGGCCGCATCAGCCTGGGCGAGGGCAATTTCCGGTGTCACGGTAATGAACGTGTTGTTCGGGTCCTGGCTTATCTTGTCGAGATAGTGCCGGGTGAGCTCACGTGCCGTGTAGTCACCCCGCTCGAATGCTCGCAGGGTGTCCCTAATGCTGATTACATCGCCAGGTATCATTACTCCACCACTCTTGGAACCAGGTAAAAGCCTGCCTCGGTTTCCGGGGCCAGCGCCTGCCAGCGCTCCCGGTCGATGTCCGCCCCCACATCATCCGCACGAAGAGGCTGAACAGCATCCAGCGGGTGCGACATGGGGGTGATACCGGTAGTATCAACGGCTTGCATTTCCTCCACCATGTCCAGGATCTTTTCCATGCTGCTGGCCAGGGCTTCTGCCTGGCCGGCATCCAGCTTGAGTCGGGCGAGGGTGGCGACGTTGGTCACTACCTCCATGTCAACTTTCATATCCTTACATCCACTTTTTCAAGGCATCGAATGCTAATGATTTATCCACCGGGCGTCCATTATTCCGGTCGGGTCTTCAGCTAAGATCAGGAACTGATGCGTATGCCTACTATTTTTCGCCTGTCGATCTGATAAACTTACGCGGTTAAGGCGAATTTTCAAACAAAATGATAGGGTTACGGGTGCTTTTGAAAGCAATAGGTAAAGGCGTCAGGCGATGTTTTTTACCTCATAAGGAATTGATGGCCGATGTTTAAGCGACTGCGGGGAATGTTCTCCAATGATCTATCGATTGACCTCGGAACGGCCAACACGCTGATTTATGTTCGGGAGCAGGGCATTGTTCTGAATGAACCATCGGTGGTGGCTATCCGAACCAACAACAACCAGAAAAGTGTTGCGGCGGTGGGCATTGATGCCAAACGCATGCTCGGCCGCACCCCCGGTAACATCACTGCCATCCGTCCTCTCAAGGATGGCGTTATTGCTGATTTCCAGGTGACTGAAAAAATGTTGCAGCACTTCATCAAGAAGGTGCATGAAAACAGTTTTATCAGGCCGAGTCCGCGTGTGTTGGTGTGTGTGCCCTGCCAGTCGACTGAAGTAGAGCGACGCGCCATCAGGGAGTCGGTAGTCAGTGCGGGTGCACGCGATGTCAGGCTCATCGAGGAACCGATGGCTGCGGCTATTGGTGCAGGTCTGCCAGTGCATGAAGCCGTGGGTACCATGGTGGTTGACATTGGCGGTGGCACAACAGAGATTGCAGTCATCTCATTGAATGGGGTGGTTTATGCCCAGTCAGTACGTGTTGGCGGCGACCGGTTTGATGAAGCTATAACAGCCTATGTAAGGCGCACGCAGGGTAGTCTGATTGGTGATGCGACAGCCGAGCGCATCAAGCAGGAAATTGGTACCGCGTTTCCCAGTAGTGAAGTACGGGAGATCGATGTTCGTGGACGAAACCTTGCCGAGGGTGTGCCGCGTAGCTTTACACTGAATAGTAACGAGATTCTTGAGGCGCTGCAGGAGCCGCTGTCGGTAATAGTTCAGGCAGTTAAAGGGGCGCTGGAGCAAACGCCACCGGAGCTGGCCTCGGATATTGCTGAAAGTGGTCTGGTTTTAACCGGCGGTGGATCGTTGCTGCGCGATTTGGATCGGCTACTTTCAAGTGAGACAGGTCTGCCGGTTATCGTGGCAGAAGACCCTCTGACATGTGTTGCGAGGGGCGGTGGAAAAGCGCTGGAGTTGATGGACTCCCGCGGCGACGATTTCCTGTCAATGCAATAGTAAGCAGGAGTTGATGAAGTAAGAAAACGGGAAGGTTCTCATCAAATCACTGTTCCTCGAAGAATCTACGGTTGGCTACAAGATGCTGGGGCTTACTCTGCTCTCCCTGGCACTGATGGTAGTGGACCATCTCTCTGGTTATCTGGATGACGTTCGCGCCGGGCTTACCCTCCTGGTAACGCCGGTTGTTGTTGCCGCCGATCTTCCCAACAGAACTGTTGCCGGCGTCAAGGATGTCATTGCGACCCGCGATGACATGCAAGCAACCATTGTCCTGCTTGAAAAAGATTTGTTACTCCTAAAGGCCAAGACAGAAAAAATGGCAGCGCTGGCTGCGGAGAATAACCGGTTGCGCGACTTGCTCGGTTCATCTTCGAAGCTGCAGGACAATGTGCTGGTCGCGGAACTCATTGGGGTTGATCCGGACCCCGAACGACACGAGGTCATTGTTGATAAAGGGGCTCTTGATGGTGTCTTTGTTGGCCAGCCTGTACTCGATGCTGAGGGGTTGATGGGACAGGTCATAGAAGTCAGTCCCTATGTCTCAAGGGTGCTGCTTATCAGCGATCTGTCGCATTCGATCCCGGTCCAGGTGGTTCGCAGCAATCTTCGGCTGATTGCCCAGGGTACAGGCGTCTCAAAAGAACTTGAACTCATGCATGTGCAGGATACTGCAGATATTCGACAAGGCGACCTGTTAGTCAGTTCGGGGTTGGGTGACAGGTTTCCCACGGGATATCCGGTAGGTGTTGTGAAGTATGTCAAACACGATCCGGGTAAGCCTTTTGCCGAGGTGCGGGCTGCACCAACCGCGTTGCTGGACAGAAGTCGACATGTCCTGCTTGTTTTTACCGAAGCCAATCTGGCAAGAGATTCCGGATCCGATGGAAGGAGTGATTAACATTCGCGCCAATGGGCTATGGGTTGTGGCCACAACTTTTCTTGTTGCCATGGTGCTCTCGGTCATCAACCTGCCGGCTTACATCCCGGCTGAGGTAGGTTACCTCCGCCCGGAATGGGTTGTTCTGACGCTAATATACTGGGTGATAGCGCTGCCTCACAGAATTGGTGTCGCAATCGCCTGGTTTGTCGGGCTGATGATGGATGCGCTGCTGGGTGATCTGCTTGGTCAACATGGTATTGCCTTCATTATAGTGGCGTACATTGCCCAGAGTCTTTATCAGAGACTTCGCATGTTCAGGGTCTGGCAGCAAAGTCTGATTGTATTTGGGATCGTTGGCCTCAACCAGTTAATCAATTTCTGGATTGAGAGTATCGCGGGGCTCGCGGAATGGAGCTTCTGGTATCTGTTACCCTCGGTTGTCAGTGCATTCTTGTGGCCATGGGTGTTTCTCATCCTGCGTTACCTGCGCCGTCTGTTCAGTGTGACCTGAATTGATGTCAGGGGTATTGCGGTGACAAATGTAGGCCCGATTGTGCTCGGCTCGGGGTCACCCCGTCGCGCTGAATTGCTGAGCCAGATCGGCGTGCCCTTTCGGGTTGTGGTCTCCAGCATTGATGAGATGCAGCGAGAAAAAGAGCCACCCCTGCAGTACGTCGAGCGAATGGCGCAGGAGAAACTGGCGTCGGTACGCGCTGTTTGCGGGGCAGATGACTGTATTGTGCTTTGTGCCGACACGATAGTGACGTTCCATGAGAAAATTTTTGCGAAGCCAACCGGGCAGGCTGATGGGGTCAACATGCTAATGTCGTTGGCAGGACGGTCCCATAGCGTTGTTACGGCAGTTGCCCTGGCGCGGGGTGAGCAACAAAGCCAGTTCGCGGTCGAAACTATCGTCCACTTTCGACAACTAACCCTACAAGAGGCGATAAATTACTGGGCTAGCGGCGAACCTGTCGACAAGGCTGGTGGGTACGGCATCCAGGGGCTTGGCGCGGTGCTGGTTGAGCGGATCACTGGCAGCTACAGTAACGTTGTGGGCTTGCCACTGCTTGAGACGTCCCTGGCGTTGCGCGACTTCGGCATAGATTGCCTGGCAATGGTTCCGCGTCAGGATAAACAGAATTCGATATGAAACAGGAAATGAACCCACATGTCAGAAGAGGTCATCATCAGTGTCTCCCGACATGAGACGCGGGTCGCAGTGGTCTCGCAGGGGCTTTTGCAGGAGATCTTCATTGAGAGATTCCACACCCGGGGGACGCTAGGCAACATATACAAGGGTAAGGTCAGTCGGATTTTGCCCGGCATGCAAAGCGCGTTTGTTGATATTGGGCAGCCGCGTGCGGCCTTTATGCACATTACTGACCTTGTGGATGTGCATGATGCCGTAAAGGAAGAGCGTGGTCCCGACTTTCGATATCCGCCCATCACCAGTGTGCTGCACGATGGTAAAGAAATCCTGGTGCAGGTCACAAAAGAGCCGATTGGTACCAAGGGTGCGCGCGCGACAACCGCAATTTCGCTGGCATCGCGTTTCCTGGTTTACATGCCATCGACATCGAAAATTGGTGTTTCTCAGCGAATCGAAGATGAAGCCGAGCGGGAACGTCTTCGTGCTCTTGTGGGGTCAGTATGTACGTCAGAACAGGCTGATGGTTTTGTCATCCGGACAGCATCGGAGCGTGCCAGCGAAGAAGAAATTCTGCAGGATGCGGCGCTACTGCGGGCGCGGTGGCAACTCGTGCAGCAGGACGTGGCGGGTGCCCGGGCACCTTCCCGAATCTATGAAGACTTGCCGCTACCACTGCGGACGATGCGAGACATTATAAACCGCAATACCCAGCGTATTCTCGTTGATAACCGCGCGGTTCATGGCGTGATCAAACGTTTCCTTAACGACTTTATTCCCGAAAAAGTCGACCTGCTCGAACTGGTGACTGATGAAGTGCCGTTGTTTGACGCGCACCACCTTGAAGACCAGATAGAAACCGCGCTTGATCGCAAGGTACCGCTCAAATCTGGCGGTTACCTCATTGTCGACCAGACTGAGGCGATGACCACGGTCGACGTGAATACCGGCGCTTTTGTCGGCCGCAGGGATCTTGAGGAAACCATCTATCGCACCAACCTTGAGGCGGCCGCGGCAATCCCGCGTCAGTTGAGGCTAAGGAACATTGGCGGAATTGTGATTCTCGATTTCATCGACATGGTTAATGAAGAACACAAACGGCAGGTACTCCGAACACTGGAAAAAGGCCAGCAAACTGATCGTGTACGGTGGAATATCACTGAGATATCTGACCTGGGTCTTGTGGAGATGACGCGCAAACGCACCCATGAAAGCCTGCTGAAAATGATGTGTGAACCATGTCCGGCATGTAACGGTAAGGGCTTCGTGAAATCAGCTGAATCTGTTTGTCTCGAAATTTTCCGCGACGTGCGGCGCAAATTCCGCGATATCCGTCGGCACGACTGTGTCATTATGGCTGCCCAGGTGGTGGTTGATCGCCTGTTGGATGAGGACGCTGCGTGCGTGCGGGAACTCGAGGAAATGCTGGGCGCGAGGCTCGGTTTTCAGGTCGAGGCCAGTTATACCCAGGAGCAATTTGACGTTGTGCTGGTTGAGCCGAGGACCTGATTCATGAAACCGGGACGCTTCATCGTTTCGGTGCTTGAAGGCATCCTGTTGGCGATGCTGGTTGTTGCTGCGAGCTACGTGAGTATTGGTCGGACGCTGGTTGCCAATGTCAGTGGGTTCCGGACAGACATTGAGTCGCAGCTTTCCCGTGGCCTTAATGTGCCGGTTAGCATTACCTCAATTAGTGGTGACTGGACCTACTTCGATCCCATGGTGCAAATTGAAGGGCTCACCATTGGCTCAGGCAATGTCGCGGCGATTGGCGTGGACAGCCTGTTTGCCAGGGTGGATGCGTTTGCCTCGGTGTGGGAACGCAGCCTCGTCGTGCGCGACCTGGTTGTGGAAGGCGTCAGGCTGGAGGTATACCAGGACGATGCAGGAGCCTGGTCGATTCGTGGATTGCCGAGGCAGGGTGGAGGTATCGATGTTCAGCCGCTGCTCGCAAGTCTTGCTCACCTCATGCGCGTGGATATTAGCGGGGTTGATATCAAGATCCTGGGGCAGCGGCGAACCTATCGGCTGACCAACCAGACTGGCGTTCCCTTCGAGTTGCTCGCAGATGGACCTGATAAATCACTCTCCATGCCACTTATCCTCCACCAGGCCGATGATGCGAAAACCCGGTTCGAGCTGATTGGCCGTTACGCGGGCGACCCAAGGGAATTTGACACGTTTTCGGCGGATCTTTACCTGCAGCTACCACAGCTTGAGTTGTCTGATCTGCTGCCTGTCAGTGGCAAGTTCTCGGCACGGAAGACGGAATTCAGCGGCGACTTCTGGCTCAGGTGTGTAGATGGCCAGTTCGAAGTTATCGCTCGCCCCATGCTGGAGTCACTTCGTATCGCGGTAGCCGATGATGAGCGCGACCTGTTGACCGGTGCTACGGCTACCTTCAGTGCGCGCGGTGACTCTTTCCGTAATATGCAGGTAGAGCTGAACCAGCTTGAACTGGTGCGGGATGAGCAGCGGATGTCGCTTGAGGCCATGGGTCTGTCCGTTTTTGAAGAAGCTGGCAACCTGCGCTTGGGGTTCAATCTGCCTACCCTCGACCTTGCCCGGGTTGCTGGTTTCCTCGTCCCGATCAGCAGAGATCTGGGGCTGCTGTCGGAATCAGCTGCTGCTGCGGCAGAAGCCCTGGCGCCGAGCGGCACCATCTCGAACCTGCTTGGTACCATGCAGCTGACGCCGGAGATGCCACTTCAGTTTCGTGTTGCCGGAGAAGTGGGTGAAGTTACACTGCATTCCTACCGTGCGTCGCCAGGTATCGAGGGTGTCAGTGGCTTTTTTTCCCTCAGGGAGCAAGGTGGATTTGTCGACGTGTTGGACACAGGGTTTGTATTAACCCTGCCTTCCACGTTTGACACCGCATGGCCATTTGATGACGCCAGGGCGCGCATTGCGCTTGATCTTACCGGGGACTTTCCGATTGTGAGCAGTTCACTGATGGCGTTGCGTGATGGGCCCATGAATGCCAAGGGACGGCTGCATATTAATCTTGCCCAGGACCCTGTTGACCGTACCTGGGCGCTCGAACTGGGTATCCAGGGAGGCGAGCTTCTGCGTGGCACCCGATACCTGCCGATCACGCTGTCAGATGATCTTCGTCGATGGTTGGAGTCAGCGATTGTCAGTGGCGCGGTAAGTGAATCGGGGCTTCTTTTCCACGGCACCCTGGACAAGGCAGCACCGCGACCGAGCAAAGTCTTCGAGATGTATTTCAACATCAATGATGGAGAATTGGCATACGCCCCTGACTGGCCGGTGCTGGAAGCGCTGCAAACCTCGCTTTATATTGGCAACTGGGGCGTGTTCACCAATGATGCCAGCGGACTTACCTGGGGCGCCGAAATTAGCGCCGCAACGGTTAGCGTGCCACTGCAGTTTGAAACGGCACCCCGGGCAGTTTACGTGAGCGGTGCGATCAAGGGCGATATCAGTGCTGGCCTCCGATTTTTAAACGAGACCCCGCTGGCGGCCGCGACCAATAACATGGCTGCGGGCTGGTCAGGCGAAGGGGCCCTGGCGGGCAGCCTTGCGCTGACGGTGCCACTGGGACCAGCCCCCGCACCGGTAACGGTCGATCTTGCGCTCGCGTTGGGCGATAACCGTATTCTGATGGCACCTTACGATCTGGATGTGAAGGATATCAGTGGGGAAATCCTGTATCGCTCTGCTACCGGCTTGTCGGCAGAACGTCTTGATGCGTCTCTGTTTGGTTTCCCCGTGGTTGGCTCGATTGCAACTGATGCAGGTGAAACGGGTGGAGCGATTGGTGTAAGCGTGTCGGGGCAAGTTGACATGGACAGCTTGTTGGCATGGTCAGGTCAGCCGGTTCTGGCGCGGGCAAGTGGTGTGGCCAAATACAATGCATATCTCCATCTGCCTTTTGGTGACCGGTCAGGAGAGCTCAGCTGGGTTGAGGCAACCTCTGCGCTTGAGGGCGTTTCGCTGGATCTTCCGAGACCCCTTGGCAAGGCTGCGGCAACACCGGAATCACTGGTTTATCGGCAGTCTTTTCTCGACGATGGTCAGCGGGTTGATTTGACGCTTGGTGACAACACCCGTGGTTCGCTCAAGATGATAGACGGCAGACTGGTGGGTGGGCGGTTCCATTTTGGTGCTTCGCCAATGGGCGCGATTACCTATGAGTCGCTCAAGGTGTCTGGTGATCTCCCTTATGTGAATTATGATGAGTGGATCGACCTGACCAGTTTCCTTGAGCAGCGCTCGGACACCTCCCTGGAGACGGAGTTGGCCAACGCACTGGAATCAATCGATCTGGACATTGCTTCGCTTGACGCTTTTGGCATGTCACTTGACCGGGTTGCAACCTACATATCGCGGGGCGAGGCCAGTTGGCATGTTGGATTGACCAACGAGATGCTATCGGGTCTTGTCAATGTGCCAGACGATGATTCGCCGCTTGGCGTGACGCTTGAATACCTCAATTTCGAGGCATCAGAGACGTCTGACGCAGCCACCGCTGCGCCTGACCCCTTTGCAGACATCGATCCGACAACACTCTCGGCGATCGATTTCCAGTTGGATGAACTGAACATCGGTGACGAGAACTATGGCGCCTGGGAATTCAAATTTCGTCCCGGCGCAGAAGGCGGCACATTGATTGACCTGGCCGCGGAGGTCAAGGGGCTTTCGGTCGTGCCGGGGGCAAGGGTCTTCTGGCAACCAGGTGCCGGCACAAGCCAATTCGAAGGGCGTATCCTGGTGCCAGACCTTGCGACCGCGTTTAAGCAGTGGGGCTTTGCGTCAAGTATCGAG
>CAYGNA010000069.1:0-13725 GCA_964351065.1 uncultured Pseudomonadales bacterium | reverse complement strand
TCTTCGCCCAAATGTATCGCCTGCCCGTTTGAGCCAGACTGCGCGGCGCGCCGCGACGGACGTACAACCGAACTGCCCGGCAAAAAACCAAAACGCGAGATGCCAGTGCGCACTACCTGTATGCTGATCATCCAGAACGATGCAAACGAAATTTTGCTTGAACGACGCCCTTCAAAAGGTTTGTGGGGCGGCCTCTGGAGCTTCCCTGAAGCACAGGACATCCATGCAGCAGCAGACGCGCTGGCGTCTCGAGGTTTAGCAGGGGACATCAGCAGACTCGGAGAATTCCACGGAGAGTTCAGACACACGTTCACCCATTTCCACTTGGATATCACCCCGCTTCACGTACAATCCGGGCCAGGTATCGCTGTAATCAACGAAGCCGGCCGCGCCTGGTTTCCGCTGGATAAACCCATTGAAGTCGGGCTTACCCGCCCTGTCACCAGACTCATCAAACTCCTGGGAGGATAGATGGCACACATGGTTTTTTGTAGCCGACTCAAAAAGGAACTGCCAGGCCTGCCCGGACCGCCCTTCCCCGGGCCTAAAGGCCAGGAAGTCTTTGAGACCGTCTCGGCGCAGGCCTGGGAAGAATGGCAGCACCTGCAAACCATGCTCATCAACGAGAAGAGCCTCAACATGATGGACAAGGAGTCGCGCCGCTACCTGAATGAGCAGCGCGACAAGTTTCTGGCTGGTGAAGCCACCGATCGGGCTGATGGGTACGTGCCAGAGGATTAGGCACTCCCAGGGCGGTCTTGACACTGGTATCCAATCGGATACCATCTGAGGCATGGCACCACATTTCCCAAACGACGAGTTGCGCAGCGCAACCGTGCTGCGCAACGCCAGACAAAGGGCGGGGCTCTCGCTGCGGGAGGCGGCACTCCGCGCTGGTACTTCACACGCCACCCTGTCGGCTTACGAGACCGGCAGGAAGACACCTTCGGTAGACAATTTCCTGAGGATTCTGGAATCTCTGGGGTATGCCGTGAATTTCGAGTTGCATCCACGCATTCGCCAAGCGGACGGACTGGATCGGGGGGAAGAACTCGCGCAGGTGCTACAGCTTGCCGAACAGTTTCCGGTGAAGGTCTCTCGACATATGACTTATCCCCGGTTTCCCAAAACGCCATGATGAGCCTGGTTGCAAAAATTGTAATGATTCACGAGGTTCTGGCGAACGCTGATCTACCCCACGCCTTCGGTGGCGCACTCGCCCTTGCGTGGTGCACCTCGCGTGCACGCGGCACCATCGACATTGACGTCAATGTGTTCATACCTGGTTCTGATTACGATCGGGTCCTATTGACTCTCCCGGACGAGATCACGATCACCCAAAAAGACCGTGCGCTCTTCAGAAAAGAAGGCCAGGTCAGGCTGTGGTGGGAGAAAACCCCGCTTGATCTGTTTTTGAACACGACCGACTACCACAAGCAGATTGCAGGGCGCATACGCTGGGAGAAATTTGGCGGCACATCCGTGCCATTTCTTTGTTGCAACGACCTCGCGGTATTCAAGGCATTTTTCAACCGAACCAAAGACTGGGCGGACCTTGAAGAGATGCAGTCGGCAGGCACAATCAATATCGCAGAGGTTATCTCCACCATCAGTCTCTACCTTGGCAATGAACATGAGCGTATCCCACGTCTGCGTGCACTGGCATCACTTGACTAAGACCAACTCCTTCGATTTAATAGCGCCTCTTTTGCGCTGGCAGCAGTTCCCCGCCAGCCTGACATGGCCAGATAGCTCAGTCGGTAGAGCAGAGGATTGAAAATCCTCGTGTCGGTGGTTCGATTCCACCTCTGGCCACCATACAAATCAAGACCGGCTCTACCCACTTAACGGGGGATGGGCACTCATTACACTGTGTTAATTATTCCATTAGATCAGCGTAGAGAACGTTGATAGTGACTGCACGGTCTGGGGAAGAGACTGTTTGTTTAGAGTCGACAAGTATTCATCTACATTCTTTGGAGGGTTCTTGAGGCTTGAGCGATGTCTTTTCGCTGCCTGACATACTCGCCCAGGATTTAGATCGATTTGATGCTGGACAAAATCGTCGGGATGAATCGCTTCTATATGGTAGTTCTCTAGAATGTCAGCAGGAAAGTCTTTTAGGTTGAAAGTTACAATCCCATCCGAGTTTGACTTAATCGCAGCTGCCAACACGTGGGCATCATGTGAGTCTGGAAGTTTGGGAAGCGTATCAATCAGAAGTTCGTAGTTTTCCACTTTTGCTTCTCTAACATGTGCATCCATCAGTGCCTTTGTCTGATCAAGCTGCTTTCTTGTTAGATCTGGGCGGTTTTTTAGTAGGTTTCGAATCCACTCTTCATGAATTTCATCTGACCACCTGGCATTGAACATATCAGTTAGTGCCAGATGCATCAGAAGATCCCTCAATGGTGCGGGATATAGAACGCATGCGTCATAGATAACCGTAAAGCGGCTCAAATTACTCGTAGCCCATGCTCAGTGCTTGTGACTGTTCGGCAAGCTTGTCGAGTGCATCCAATCTGGCGCTATCTTCTGCTTGCTTATAAGCGATGACATCCTTGGCAAGTATTCTCCTATGCGAACCGATCTTCTTGAAAGGAATCTTCTCCTCTTCTAGAAGCTTGATGAGATAGGGGCGACTCACGTTAAGCAGATTGGCAGCCTGCTGAGTTGTAAGCTCTGCGTTTATCGGAACAAACGAAACCGCGTTACCTTTCGACATCTGAGTCAAAATGTCCTGTAGTAAATTCAAGGCATGGCCCGGCAGTATCAAGTCTTCTCCGTTTGCATCAGGTCCATCAAATACTCTTAGACGTACCTGGCCATCGGAGTACTTTGCAAGGACTCTACTAGATTCTTTCGCCTGCTCAATCTCTTCGAGATCAGGCAATTTGACTGCATTTGATTCTGTCATTGGATGTTTCCTCTCTTACCTCTCGCGCCAACGATATTCTCTAATCGAAATAAACGCAACAATCGAAATAAACGAAATTCATATCTTTTGGCCTGTTTAGTCCGAATTAGTTCAGATCGAGAGTTCACCGGCACTTCTACCTTGATCCCGAAATTTTCTGACGCCCTCATTTATTGAATTCCCGGCACATCTGCGACATTGTCTACTGGCGCTTTCAATACCCTTAACAAAGCGTTGCTGAAGGAGTCTTCTCATACTCATTACCGCAACCAACTCAATGACGCTCATAGTAGTGATCAGCCTCGGTGGCCTGATCCTGCTTTCTTTGGCTATACGTCAACTGGGTGAATATGCTCGCCGCAACTTTTTGGGTCGTGACCGGGAACGCCTTTTCCAACAAGCGTTCCCGGACTTCTGCTACCAACCATTCGCCGGGCCACATGATATTGCCGGGTTATCTGATTTCCCTGAGATATGCAGGAAGTTCGAATCGACGTTAGGCACGCTATTCCTGGGTGGTCGATCAGAAATCTACAACCTGATCTCTGATGTACAGGGTAGCCAGGAAAGGTCAATCTTCGACTTGCGTACCATATCGCGGGGACTGGGCCCCAGCCGCTCCAGAGTCCACACCAGCACGGTGTTTTTGATCTATCTGCCCTCGCACAAACTGACGGTGTTCAGGCTCGTTCGAGAGAGTTTCGGGCACATCAATTTATGGGGCGAGGACGCTGATATTGATATCGATGGCGAATTTGTTTTTTCCCAAAATTTCCATCTGACTGGCCCTGATCGGGACGCCGTGATCAGGCGCTTCGATAAATCATTGGTGAGCTTTTTTCGAACTCACACAACCTTGTTCGCTGCCGGCACGCTCGACGTAACAGAGAACGCAATTCTCTTCACGCATACACTGCCGCTTGACCCTGAGGACATCCGCTCGATACTCGAGACCCTATCGAAACTCATCCTGCTTCTGACTGCCGAGCCCAGGTAACTTATCGACCGGGCGCGTTTCATGGATCGAACTCATTTCTTCGACCGAAACTTTGCCTTCAGTGTGCGACCAGTGTGCGACGTGAAGTCGTCAAAATTTCGATTGCTAGTGAAGCTAACAGGTACTTCAGCCTCGGATTCTGAACCTGATTCTGAACCTGGCTCTGATTACGTTTATGCCAACATCCACCGGACGACGACTGACCAGCCCGCCATAGCGAGAATAAGGAACCACGGAATAACGCGATGAACGGTCTCTCGGGTCGTCAGCAGTCCGATGGCTGTTGTGGCCATCAGAGAGAATACAAAGACCAGGTAATACCACGGATCGAACAGACTGCCCCGAACCGCGGTCTGTCCCACATCCGCAGTTGCCGCCAGGAGAAAGCTCCAAAGCACGAGAGGCCGGCGCTCGGTGAATGAATAGCCGTCGAGTGACCTGCTCGGGTACAACGCCGACGCCATGATGTAGTGACACAGCGCCCAGAGCAGGACGATAAAGAATTCGCCAAATGTCCAGATATCGTTATTGGACCAGGGGAAGAAGGTCCACCAGTTGATCGTAAGGACATAGAGCACGAACAGGCTCCAACCCAGCTGGTCCAGGCCAAGGCTACGCGACTGTATCTGGGAGACTGCGCCTGACAATATCTGCGTCAGCGACAGGCCAAAGATGATCGACACAAAAACCGCAATGAATTCGAACTCGCTCATGGCAGCAGTATAGAAGCGTCAGAATGATTTTGTAAGATTCCTGGCAGTCGTTGCGTCATCAACATTTCCCGGGAACGCCAATGGAGAACTCGTAGATAACTCTCATAGATAACTCTCATAGATAACTCGGACACACACCCCCGAACAGATCACACACAGTGAATGGCAGGTCAGCACGCATTGATTGAATCGGCACAAGCTTTTGGTAAAGTCATCTGGACTCACATTGACATTCAATCCTGATCATCGAAAAGGCACACCACCGTGACCGAACCACTACTGATTCACCCTGAGCCATTAACAGATTTTGAAAAACGTCCAATGACACTTCTCGGCAAGACAAAAGATGTGTACGTCAGTGGCAACGGACCGGCAGTGATTGTTATGTCAGAAATGCCGGGCATCTATGAACTGGTTGCAAATTTCGCGCGACGCGTACGTGATAGTGGCTTCACTGTCTATATGCCACATCTTTTCGGGGACGTTGGCCGACCACCCACACCAGGATATGGCGTTCGCTCGATTGCGCGCGCTTGCATCAGTCGCGAGTTTCACGCGTTTGCCGCCAACAAGTCGAGTCCAATAGTCGACTGGCTGAGGGCGCTCGCAAAACGGGCACACGAAGAAGCTGGTGGTAAAGGCGTTGGTGCGATTGGCATGTGTTTTACGGGGAACTTTGCGCTGAACCTGATGCTGGAACCCGCCGTGCTGGCGCCTGTGTTATCGCAACCGTCATTGCCGCTGATGCAGAAAGGTGGCATGCACATCGCACCGGATGAACTTGCGCAGGTGAAACAGCGACTCAATGATGAAGACCTCACGGTGCTTGGCTACCGATTTGAAGGTGACTCCTTCTGCCAGGCAGAACGATTTGCAGCCTATCAGGAAGCATTGGGTGATCGTTTCAAAGCAAGGGTTCTGCCCGACGAATCAGCCCGCAAGGGAACCCCGATGGCACCGCACAGCGTGGTTACACTGCACCTGATTGATGAAGAAGGACAACCGACTCGTGCCGCGCTCGATGAGATCATCGCGTTTTACAAGGATCGATTGCTTTAGTTATTGGAATAGCAGGCTCGCAAAACCGGTGATTATTGCTGCAACATCCCAACAAGCCGATCTGGCCGGTCAGTGATAATCCCCCAGCAGGGCGTTGCGACACACTGCTCAAGGTCAGGCTGTTTCAAAAAACTACGACCTGTGCTGCTCAATCTTGCTGCGAACAGCGGCGAGCGCTTCGAGGACGACTGATATCATCTCACTGAGGGTAGGACCTGCAAGCACATGTGTCGTAAAAATAATTGGTCGCAAAAACTTGGCTATACTTCAACCTACCACGGCATCGAGGCGGGAACATATGAAGCATGAGACGCAGGTCAAGGTTCTCAGGGAGCTAATGCAGCAGTTGGATGCGGGCCTGAATGCAGACGCGGGTGGCATCCGGAAGTGCCCAACCGATACCTACACGAGCCAGGCCATACTGGATCTTGAGTGGCAAACTTTCTTTAAGGGTCATCCACAAGTCATTGGCATGAGTGGAGACCTGCCACAAGTCGGCTCGTTTATCACATCGAACGACCTGGGCGTACCAATCCTTGCGACCCGCGATCCCGCTGGCAAGCTGCGTGCCTTCCTGAACTCGTGCCGTCACCGTGGACCTATCGTCGAACATGAACGGCGTGGTCTGAAGACGAAGTTTTCTTGCATGTTTCACGGCTGGACCTACAGTAACCAGGGTGAACTCGTGGGTATTCCGATGAAGGAACACTTCGGTGATTTTGATGCGGGTTGCCGTGGATTGATTGAACTGCCGGCGCTGGAACAATTCGGCTTTCTGTGGGTCCACACCGATCCGGCAGCAACCATCAACGAATCACAAGTATTTGAGGGCCTGGAAGATGATCTGGCCGCGTGGCAGTGGGATACCTACCAGCTAATTGGTGAACGCACCCTGGACATGCGGCTTAACTGGAAACTGGCGACCGATACATTTGGTGAGACTTATCACTTCAAACGCCTGCACAAGAACACGTTGGCAAAAAGCTTCAATGGTGATGTGTTGTCCTACGTTCACTACGAACGGAACCATCGGATGGTGCTGTGCCTGAAGAATATTGAGGCGCTGCGAGAACTGCCGGAATCAGAGTGGAATATTCACGCAGGCGGGTTCCCCGTGTATTTCCTTTACCCGAACGTCATCATCAACGTCGGTGATCGACGCATAGCGGTGGTGCGGGTGTATCCGGACCCGAAAGATCCGGGCCGTTCCATTTCCCAGGTGGGTTTCTATTGCAGCCCGGAAGTTATGGGTGAGGTTCAGGCAGGCCCTGTTGGTGGCGGATTTAGCGAAGTGGTCGAGGCAGAAGACTATGCGCTGGCCGTTACGACACAGAAGGCCGCGGAATCCGGATTGCAGGATTACGTGTTGTTCGGCAGAAACGAACCACCGCTGCACCATTACCACAACACCTTTAGAAAGGCCTTGGGAATGGAGGAGTTGCCATTGATTACCGATGGACAGGTGTAAGTTAACTTTGGCCGTTTGATACCTACCGGTGCCTTCGCGCTACTCGTCCTAAAGTGCACCAGAACACACCTCCAGATAACCTGGAGATGTGTGAGCCTATGGCTTCAAACCTATGGCTTCAAACCTATGGCTTCAACAATTACACAGATCTGCTCACTGAAAGTGAGATCGCATGCCTGTGTGGCCAACCGCTTCCTCCAACCGTCTAAATACCGACGAGCATCAGGCGGCGCCCGACCTCCTCAATGTCTGCCTCGCTGACATTGGCGAAAGCAAGTCTCAGGTAAGGTGATGGCTCAGGGCCAAAAAAATCCGCTGGCAGGCAAAGAATGCCTGCATCACGTGCCAGAGCGCGGGCCACCTCGGTGGAATTCCGGTTATCGCGACTTCGGACAAACGCAAAAAACGCGCCGATGGAATCCAGCTGCCAGTGTGGTAAATCTTGCATGATCTGCCTGAACCGCACCGCCCTCTGATTGACGAGATCGCGCTGCTCAGCCCTGAAACTTCCCAGTGAATCAATCACATGTGCGAGCGCCATCTGGCCAATCCTTGGCGCACAGATCTGCATACTGTCCTGAATCTTCATCAATTGCTGAATCAGTTCTGGACTGGCGGTCACCGCGCCCAGGCGATAACCCGGAATACAATAAGCCTTGGAGAAGCTGTACAACTGAACCAGGCCGGTTGGCCAATCATTGCAGGCCAGCAACTCATGGGGTCGCGTGAGGCCTTCCGGCAGAAAGTCCCGGTAGGTTTCGTCAAGAATCAGCGCCGCCCCGTATTGCTGACAACAGGCAAGGGCTGAATCGAGTAATGTTGCCGGATACACCGCCCCGGTAGGATTGTTGGGGCTCACCAGCGCAAGCGCTTTAGCACCTGCCTTAAGCAACGCTTCAATCTCGTCAAGATCCGGCATAAACCCGTTTTCCGCCCGGCATCGAATCGGTTGCGTTTGAATGCCCAACATATCGAGAGTCATTCGATGATTAAAGTAATACGGTTCCGGCAACAGGATCACCTCACCGGCTTTGGCCAGTGCGATAGCAACCTGAAAAAACGCCTGGTTGCAGCCACTGGTAATCAACAGATGTTCTGCGCTGATATGGCTGCCGTAAATACCATTCACATGGTTCGCAAACACCTGTCGTAACTTCGGATCACCCTGATCGTCACCATAGCGTGCGGCTTCTGGTTCCAACGCGGCTTTGGCCAGCTGTTCAATCAGCAATTCGGGCGGTGGTCTTGCGGGTACGGCCTGCGAGAGATCCAGCATTGCACCCAGCTCACCTGAATACTCACGCCGCCAACTGGCTACCTCAGGAATGGGCGGCGCGACTGTCGCGGCAAGCCAGGGATTTACGTTGGTCATTGGATTCACACAGCGTGCAGAAGATGCGCAAACGTGCCAGCCAACGTCAAAAAAAGCAACAGGTTTTGACCGCCAGCGTGTTCAACGATCCCTGGCAACCACCTCCGATACAGGCGGCGCCACGGGATGCTTGATAAATACCTGCGTCATCTTCACATCGAGCGCGGTGGAGATCGCCGTATTTTCGCCAGTCTGCGGGTCCGGGTAGGCATCAGCCAGGCGACGCAGGGCCTTATACAACGAAATTCCTGAGATCTGCCCATTACTTAAATGATGGGTAGAGTCGTTGCGAATGAGCTGGTAATACCAGGTATCGACATCAGCAAAACCCGCCAACAGCCCCGTTGCGCCGGTTGGCGTCAGCGTCAGTTGCAGGCGCATATCACGAATCAAATGAATAGAAGGGACGCCCAGGTTCTGCCAGGGAATTATCAGATCCGCAATTGGCTGGGTGGGCAGCACGCCATCCTTGATGCTGCCTTTTGCTTGTAGAATCAGGCTGGCACCCCAACGGGTATCAACACGCTGCGTACCGCCCGGCATCACCTTGCCGCCGGTTGCATCCGTTAGCAGGCGGTCCTGACCGCGAAAGATGTTGACCGTTACCTCATTATCGTTTTCCAGGCTATCAAGGTCAGTAATCTCGATCATCATGCGATTGTAGCGCTCATCCATGATCGCCTTGTCCTGGAATATGAATTCGACGCCGTCCGGCCCCCTGAAACCAATAACACAGCCCACCGCCCGGTAGACCTCGTTGTCGATACCCCGCGTCCCATCCGGGTGGGTAAAGTCATTGGGATCAATCTTGCCGTCCAGGTTCAACCCGAAGGATTTATCACCTTCCACCTCATGAAACTCAAACCCATCCGGCTGCGTGGTGGGGTGCCAGGTTTCAATTTCCTGTTTCAGCTGGGTGTCGACAACCGTGAGACGCGTGGGGTCTGGAAAGAGTTTCTCGAATTGCTCCCTTGGTCCATCGTTAAACCCCCGCGGGCATTCTTCCCTGGCATCGTCTGTCTGATATACCGACCAGAATAGATTTGTCATGACGTAGCCAATTGAGCGTTGCGACTGATCAGGATCGTCTGCGTAAGCCGCACTGGGAACCACCATACAAATCAGGAGAAACCCACGGCTCAACCATGTATGTGCCATCACAGGATGCCCCCCATAAAGTCGTCCCGAATCCAGAACGCCCGCAGACCGTTTCTCTGGCCGCGCCACTCGCCGGTACCACCACCGTTCACATCTCCGGGCTTGAGGTCTCCCCCGAAGGTGTAAACCGGACGGTCACGATACGCCCACACTCGCAGCGCATTGGCATCATTCGCACGAGCGGGTCGGCCGGTGGCAGGATCAATTGGAATTACCGTCCAGAGGCGACTGGTGCTTTCATCACCATCACCGGCGGTGACATAGGGCCAGTGCGTCAGGCAGCGCGTCGCGTCGCCGCCGCCACACATGGCAAGGCGATACACCTGGGTGTCTTCGGGGTGGTCACAGGCTAACTGGTCGGCCGAGTCTTCACCACAATTGTAGATGTAGATGGTTTTGCCCACCGCATTCGCCAGAACATTGCCTGCCAGGGTTGGTTGCACGGTAAAGCTGTCTGGCGGTACTGGCACCAATTGGGTGAAGACATTCTGCCATCCCGGTATATCACTGCCCTGCTGGCTCCATGTGCCCTGGTCCAGAATATGTGTATACAGTGGACTACCTCGAAACACCCACTGCCGAACACCCGCAGACCGTTCAATGAAAGACCACTCACCCTCTGCCCTGACAAGGGCGGGCGCCAGTACTGGCTGCCAGGTGGACAGGCAGGTACCTGTACAGGCCGACGACGTTGCGGTGTCGTTGGCAAAAGCGTAAACAGCGTAGTTTTTATTGGTTCCCAGCATGCGACCTATCGAAGTCGTTTTCACCGCAAAACCCGGTGGCAACTGCGATGGCGGCCCTACCGGTACCCGAATCGCAGGGGAATCGCCGCCACTGCGGCGGCGCGTACCACCCAGAACGTCGCCTGGTATCTTATCTCGAACAGATGTGTAAAGGGGCTGTTCGTCGAACGCCCACTGGCGCCCACCATCCTTGCGTTCAATGATAGTCCATTCGCCCACGGTCTCGGCATTTGCTCCCGCCAGTACGGGGTACCACAGCTCGGTACAACTCGGTCGGCTGTCGATTTCCGGCAATTCAATGCCTGGTGGATAGGGGCTCATGAGTCCCGCAGTGACCGTCTGTACCTTGTCATCACAGACCGTTGTGCCGGGCGGCTCTCCGCTGTAGCCATTTCGTAATTTGTGCTGGGGCCATTTGTACAGGGTGCGGCCATCTGCGTCGGCAAAAACCGGTCCCTCAAGTGCAGTGGCCTGCACCTGAAAACCTGGCGGCATCGGCACGTCGCGCCAGGCTTCTGTGTATGTAAAGGGGCTTACAAGAGAGCGTCCCGCGGTGTCAGCCGCCAGCGGCTGGCAGGCGAGGACGCCAACAACAGCGAGGCTAAACCAGTATTTCACTGATTTCATCGGACGTATGGTTGCTCTTGTCACCCCAGGCGTCAATCTCCAGCCCCATCAGGCGCTGCATGGTGTAACCCAACCGACAGCCAGGACTGCCGCCCCCATCAATGTGCAGACCTGTCCTAACGCGACCGCCACCGGTACCCGCGCTAAACATCGGAATGCCATCAATGGCGTGCATCTTGGCAAAAGACTGGTCTGTGGTGGCGTAAACCAGCGTGTTGTCCAGCAGCGAGCCATCCCCCTCTTTGAAATCAGCCAGCGCCTGAACGTAATAAGCCCACTCTTCCATGGCCCTTCGCGTGAACCACGAGACGTTCGGCTGACACTGTTGCTCGATATCTACAGCTTCTTCATGAGTCGCAGTGTGATGGGGTTTGTCATAGCCGGGCTTGGTGGTCGCCGAGAATGCGGAGGCGTAGAACATGTTAAAGACACGGGTCTGGTCGCACGCAATCGCCATCAACATCAAATCCGTCATCATGCGGTGACGCGTTGATACGAGGTCAGCATCAAGGCCGGTAGGCAACTCCCCAGGTGCTTCCGGGAGCATACAGGCGGCGCGAGGCTCGGGCTTGGATAGCTGCAGGTCAAAGCGTCGTTCCAAATCCCTGATACCAGTGAAGTACTGGTCAAGCCGCGCGCGGTCTTCCATACCAAGGGATTTGTTGAGCTTCCGGGCATCTTCCTGAACAACCGATAGTGCGCTTTTTCGGATCAGAACCTTCGGATCCGGGGTAAATTCTGCGGCGTTGGGATTCTGGAATTCGTCCCCAAAAAGACGCTGGTAAAAACGCAATGGTGACCACTCCGGGACGTTCACCGAGTTGCCACCTTCATAGCTGAAGCTGTCCCGCACATCACCTGTCGCCGTGGCGCTTAAACTGCGAAAACGGGTAGCGTTGCCAATTTTTCTTGCGACCGACACGTCAATCGTTTCCCCGGGTTTATTCTCCCGGGTCATGGGCGCAATGCCAGATCGCAGCACCACCCAGCCTGAATGGTGACAGAGGTTGGGCGCATCATCCTTGAACACATGAAAGTTGGTGAACAAGTTGATGTGTTTCTGGATGGGTGCCAGGGACGCAATCTCCGGCGGTAGATCAAAATTGGGGCCGGTCTTTTTGGGCGTAAAGATAGCCTCGCTCATGCCAAGCCCCCAGGACCAGGTGCCGAAGCGCTGCGGCAGTGGCGCGCCAGATGCCATGGCTGTGGCGTTCTCATTCAAAAAGACATCCAGTAGCGGCAGTGCTACAGTCACCGCACTACCTTTCAGCGCCCCTTTCAGAAATCGTCTTCGAGTCAGCTTTTTCACTATCTATTCCATCCCTGCGACGGCCAGCCCGGATTGATCCACATCACCACGCTTGTCACCACTCCTGACAACGCCCTGATCAGCAACACGAGATTCTGTTATGTCTCTCACCTCTCGGAAAGCCTGGCTGAGGGTCAGTTCACGCAACAATGCTGGTAACTGATATGACTGCGCCACAAACCGCTGTTCAAACCACTTCAGCGTGTCTCGATCATGCTTGAGGGACACGGGTCCACCCGTACCATAAGCGTAAAGCCGGTTCACCAGACAATAGGACAGCTTGGGATGATTCCGCATAGCGATCGCCAGTCCTGCCACGTCATCATAGAACACGCCATCCAGTTCGCCGGCAATGTCTATCGGCGCGCCATTCTCTGTTTGCCGGAATCTCCCGGCGCCATCAAAGTTCTCCAGTGACAGGCCCATGGGATCCGTCACCAGGTGACAACCGGCACAGGACGGATTAGTGCTGTGCACGTTCAGTCGTTCGCGGGCCGTTGCTGCGTGCCCCGCCTCTTCCAACAGGGAAAAATCCACATTGGGTGGTGGGGGCGGCACCTTTTGGCAAAGAAACAACTCCCGCAGCGCCTTACCCCGCAGCGTCGGCGAGCTGCGCACAGAATGAGAGTTGGCCGCCAGGTAGCTCATGTGGGTCAGCAAACCCATGCGATTGCTGTTTTCGGAAAATTCAAACGGTACCCAGCCATCTCCCGCTGGCGTGTTGTAAACCGCGGCCAGCGGCATGGACATGAAAGTCTTGCGGGTCGTAAACAGGTCACGGTAGTCCGCCTGCTGGTTGAGCAGGTGATCGATGATCGTGCGCAGCGTCTGCTCCCTGGCATCGGCCAGCGTGCTGCCGGTCACCATCGGGTAAACCCTGGCGTCCTTGGCCAGGCTATCGAAGTCATCAAATCCCAGCATGTCATCAAAAAAAGCGCGCATCCCGGTTTCGATACGGGTACTGGCGCGAGCATACGGTCCACGGCTTTGCTCAATCCATCAGCGCTCTGCAATTCACCACTGGCCGCAGAGGTCAACAAGGTATCATCCGGCGGGCCATTCCAGAGAAAGAAACTCAACCGCGAAGCAAGCGAGTAGCTATCGAGACGAATTTTCCCTGGATTATTTGGGTCAGGTTCAGCGCGGTCCGCAATGAAGACAAACTCGGGGCTGATCAATACGGCTTCAAGCGCGAGCGCGAGGCCACTGTAGAAGTCCTCTGTGGTGGCAGCCGCGCCGTTCGCAATCTCCACCAATTGAGGCAACTGCTCTTCCTCCAGGGGTCTGCGCTGCAATAATTTACCAGCGGTCTCCAAAAATGTGTCGCGCATTACGGGTCCGGAGGCTTATACTATTCGG
>CAYGNA010000068.1:0-13736 GCA_964351065.1 uncultured Pseudomonadales bacterium | reverse complement strand
TAACCCGCCCGGGTGAAACACATCACACGCAGCTTGCCCGCGACTGCTCATGCTTTATCGATCGATTCTCGGCCCCACTTTCACCAACGGGTGTCGCAGTGTGTGATATGGATGGAGCAATAAAACACAGCATCTTTGCTAACACCCTGGATGAGTCGCATCCGTTTTTCCCCCATGTCTCCCGGGGCACAAACGTGATCTTTGGGGTTCTGTCGGCTTCAGACGGCCAGGAACTCCACTACCGACTCATGCAACCGCCTGGCGCCAGTGCAGCAGCCAGGGTGCCAGCTATTGTCACGGTGTATGGCGGCCCCGGCGTTCAGCGGGTAACCCGGGATTGGATCCCACCATGGCATCAATACATGGCAGCGCGTGGTTACGCGCTACTTGCCCTGGATAACCGGGGCAGCAGCGGCCGGGGGCAGGCTTTTGAATCACCCATTTTTCGTCATCTTGGTGAGGCGGAGGTGGAAGATCAACTGCTCGGCGCACGTTTTCTTCAGTCACTGCCCTGGATTGATGAAACCAGGCTTGGCGTTTTCGGGCACAGCTACGGTGGGTACATGACCCTCTTGCTGATGATGAAAGGTAAGCACATGTTCCGCGCAGGCGTGTCGGTAGCACCCGTCACCGACTGGCATCTGTACGATACCCACTACACTGAGCGATTTCTCGGCCACCCCCAGGAGAATATCGAGGGCTATGAGAACAGCAGTATCTTCCCCTACGCCCACGAACTTTCCGGCGCCTTGCTTCTGATTCACGGTATGGCCGATGATAATGTCCTGTTTACACACTCAACCAAATTATTAAAGTGCCTGCAGGCGCAGAATTCAGACTTTGAATTTATGGCATATCCTGGCGCGAAACACGGCATCGCCGGTCGCGCCAACAATATCCATCGCTACACGCTGATGGATCACTTTTTTGACAAACACCTGATTGAAAAATAACTGCTTGATGATTAACCGGGGTAATCCAAATGACAGACGTCACTATTCGCCACGCGCAGGCAAATGACACCGCCATCCTCGCTGATTTTAACGCCGCCATGGCGCTTGAGACCGAACACAAGCACCTTCCCCTGCCGGTTGTCACAGCCGGCATAGCACGCTTTTTGGCGGCAGATGAGCTTGGTTTCTATCTTGTTGCAGAACGTAACGCAGAGGTGGTGGGTTGCCTTGCCATCACGTTTGAGTGGAGCGATTGGCGCAATGGGCTCTTCTGGTGGATTCAGAGCGTCTATGTCGCACCGGACCATCGACAACATGGCGTATTTCGTGCACTTTATGCTGAGGTCACACAGCAGGCAAAAGCAGCCAGTGACGTCTGCGGTATACGCCTGTATGTCGAAAAGGAGAACATCAATGCGCAGAATACATACATTCGCCTCGGTATGTCCGAAACAGACTATCGCCTGTATGAAGTAGAGTTCAGCCGTTAACGGATAACAAGTCTGGTATACTCCCGCCCATGGAACTAAAAAACTACAAGACGTCGACCGATGTCTTCGATGAACTGCTAACGACCCAGAATCGGGCAAGACCCGGCATGGCGCAGTTGGTGAACTTCCTGAAGAAAAGCAGCCTGCGGGATCTTAACGAGCGCAGACGCGCTGCAGAACTGGCAATCACGACGCTTGGCATCTCTTTTACGGTATACAGTGAAGGCGACAATATCGACCGGGAGTGGCCTTTTGACATCATCCCGCGGGTGATTCGCCAGCGTGAATGGGATATCACGCAGCAGGGATTAATCCAGCGGTTAACGGCGCTTAATCTCTTTATTACCGACGTTTACAACGACGGCAAAATTATCAAGGACAAGGTTGTTCCCGCTGATCTGCTGAAGTCATCCAAGAACTTCCGCAAAGAGTGCCAGGGAATCACGCCGGTTTTTGGTACTTGGGCACATATCTGCGGCACAGATCTGATCCGGGATGCCGACGGCACCATGTATGTGCTGGAGGACAACCTTAGGGTACCCTCCGGTGTTTCCTACATGCTGGAAAACAGGAACATCAGCAAAAGAGTGCTGCCCGAACTGTTCGAGCACTACCAAATCAGACCAATGGACGACTACCCGGCGCAGTTATTCGATACGCTGTCTTCGATTTCACCTCGTCCAAAAGACTTTCCGGAAGTGGTTGTGCTGACCCCAGGTATCTACAACTCTGCCTACTTCGAGCACTCTTTTCTCGCCCAGCGCATGGGTGCTGAACTGGTCGAGGGCCAGGACCTGATCGTCGGGGAAGACGATTGTGTGTACATGAAAACGGTTGATGGACTCTCGCGTGTCGACGTTATCTATCGTCGAATCGATGATATGTTCCTCGATCCTGAAGTCTTCAACAAGGATTCGGTGCTGGGTGTCAAAGGCTTAATGCGCGCCTGGCGCAAGGGTAATGTCGGGCTCGCAAATGCCCCCGGCGCTGGCGTTGCGGATGACAAGGTTGTCTATACCTACGTTCCCGCCATGATCAAGTATTACCTGGGCGAGGACCCCATACTGCCGAACGTGCCAAGCTTCATGTGTTCCGACAAGACGCATTTGCAGCATGTGCTGAAGAATATCGAAAACCTGGTTGTCAAACCTGCCAATGAATCCGGCGGTTATGGTATGTACATAGGTCCCAGGGAAACCAAGCGGCGCACGGCCGAGTTCAAGCGATTGATTAAAGCAAACCCGCGCAACTACATTGCCCAACCCATTATTAATCTGTCCACGGTACCCACGCTGTGTGACAACATGATTGAACCGCGCCACGTCGACCTGAGGCCTTTTATCCTGCAAAGTGATCGCAGTTTTGTGACAACTGGCGGGCTTACCCGGGTCGCTCTTGTGCGAGGTTCCCTTGTCGTCAATTCTTCCCAGGGCGGCGGCAGCAAAGACACCTGGATTGTGGCAGAAGACGAGGCTCCCTGAATGCTGGCACGGGTTGCAGAAAGAATGTACTGGTTTGGTCGCTATGTTGAGCGAGCTGAAAATACCGCGAGACTCATTGCGGTTAATACCAACCTTGTGATGGACCTGCCGCAGGTAAAACATATCTGGGGCAGCGTGATTGATATCACAGGAACGCGGGAGTCCTTCGACGAAAGATTTACCCGTGTCGATGAAAGAAATGTCATCAAGTTCCTGCTCGAAGACGAGAAATCCTCCCTGCGCGCAGCTGTTCGGATGGCACGCGAGAATGCAAGGACGACTCGAGAGATCATGCCTTCAGAAGCCTGGGAACGGATCAACGAGCTCTATCTCTATCTCCGTAACAACCTGGACCACGGCATCAGGCGTGATGGTCGACACGAGTTTCTCGCCAACGTGGTAAATCGCTGCCATCAACTGACGGGTTTGCTGAGCGGCAACATGAGCGCCGATACGGCTTACAATTTCATCAAGATTGGGCGGAACCTGGAACGGGCTGACATGAGCACGCGAATCGTGGACGTGGGCTGCCTAAACCTCATGAACCCAATTGATACCGACCTCTCCGAGTACGAGAACATCCTCTGGATGAACGTGCTGCGCTCGCTGAGCGCCTACCAGATGTATCGCCAGCACGTGCAGGACCGGGTAAACGGAGAAGACGTTGTCGACTTTATCCTGCGTAACGCCAAGTTCCCCCGTGCCATTGCTCACTGTCTGAATGAAGTTGAAAACTGCTGCGCGCAGCTTTCCAACAATGATGGGCCCATGCGGGCAATCAGTCACTCCAAGCGAATGCTCTCCAGCACTGATACCGCGACCCTGCTGAAAGATGCCAAGCTACACGAGTTTATTGACGATTTGCAGCTTGACCTGGCTGATGTTCACGCCCAGGTTGCCGGCACCTGGTTCGGCTATGCTTCTGTTACCGCAGAGGCAACTTCACCAAAAGCCGCATTCGAAACCTGATACGCGCACGTCACCTTTGGCTAATGGGCGTTAGGATCAGGCCATCGCAAATCAAGCGTCAGCGGCTGCTCGGGGTGGCTCTCTGATTTTGGCAGGTGCACCGTGCCCTGAGTCTTGCCAATACTCCAGAATCTTGCGTTACGACGCGCTTCCGCCTCTGCGGCATTCACCGGGAAAGTCTCATAGTTGCGCCCGCCAGGGTGAGAAACGTAATAAGTGCACCCCCCAAGGGAACGCTCGTTATAGGTATCCACAATGTCAAACGTCAGCGGATTATGAGGATCCACATTCGGGTGCAGACTTGAGGCTGCCTCCCACGCTTTGAATCTGACAGCGCCAATCTGCTGGCCACGGGTGCCGGTCACCCTAAGCGGGACCCTGCGACCATTGCAGGTCACGATGTAGCGGTCGGATACAGCGTTATCGAGTGTCACCTGGACGCGCTCGACGGTTGAATCGACATAGCGGGATGTCCCCTGGGCGGATGACTCTTCCCCGAGCACGTGCCACGGCTCAAGTCCGGCGAAGAGTTGCAGTTCGAGATCACCCACGTTGACACCACCAATTCGCGGGAAACGGAATTCGACAAATGGCGCGAACCACTCGAGGTCAAACAGGTACCCCGCCTGTTTCAGGTCGTCTACCACGAGTCGCAGGTCTTCAACAATAAAGTGACGCAGCATAAACTTGTCGTGCAGTTCTGTACCCCAGCGGATCAAACGACCTTCATAGGGGCGCTGCCAGAACATGGCAACAAGGGAGCGAATCAGCAGCATCTGCACAAGACTCATTTGCGGATGTGGAGGCATCTCAAACGCCCGGAATTCCACCAGACCACGCCGTCCTGACGGACCATCGGGCGAGTACAACTTGTCTATACAGAACTCAGAGCGGTGTGTATTACCAGTCAGGTCAACCAGGAAATTGCGCAGCAGCCTATCCACCAGCCATGGTTTGTCCGACTCGCCCCTCGGAACTCGCGCCAGCGCAATCTCAAGCTCATACAAATTATCGTCGCGAGCCTCATCAATCCTTGGGGACTGGCTCG
Organism: uncultured Pseudomonadales bacterium; assembly: GCA_964351065.1. Lineage (GTDB taxonomy): Bacteria > Pseudomonadota > Gammaproteobacteria > Pseudomonadales > Azotimanducaceae > JANQJA01. The sequence continues at coordinate 8,794 of CAYGNA010000068.1, read as the reverse complement.
TCGGCCCGATGAAGAGTCCTGAAAACAGGTAGGACAATGCCGGGTGGTTTTGCCAATACACCAGCAGACTCTTCAGTAATTCGGGTCGGCGCAGGAAAGGACTTTCTGCGGGTGTTGCGCCGCCCAGGGTGACGTGGTTGCCCCCACCGGTGCCAGAATGACGGCCGTCGACCATAAATTTTTCCGTACCAAGCCGACATAAACGCGCGTCGTCGTAGAGGCCCAGACTTATGTCTTTCAGCTCTTCCCAGGACGAGGCAGGATGAACATTAACTTCAATCACGCCGGGGTCAGGCGTGATTTGCAGTAGTTTCAATCGAGCGTCTTTTGGTGGCTCGTATCCCTCTATGATCAGCGGCAGTTTCAGTTCCGCTGCAACGGCTTCGATGCGCCTCAGCAACTCAGCGTAGACCTCAAACCGCACAAGTGGTGGCATAAACACATAGAGGTGGCCGCGGCGAACCTCTATGACAATTGCCGTATGCACAACCTCATCATCAACCACCGGCGCTGCGAGCGTCTCAATGTCGTCAACCGGCGCTGCAAACGGATCTGCCGGGGCATCAAACTCCATCGGGTCCGGCTGGCGCCAGGGCAACGATGCCAACGGCATTCGAAGTCCCATGGGCGAATCGCCCGGGACAAGATACATGTGACCAGTTTTAAAGGGCCAGTGACTGGTTTTCCAGTATCCCTTGACCTCAGTGACCTCCTGCCACTTCAATGGCAGCGCAAATCCCACCACATCGCCAATGTTCTCGCTAAACAGCTTCCGAAACCGCTGTCGTTCAAGTGGATCTTTCAGCTGATTGTTGTCAGGGTTAAGATTCTCCGGTAATTGTCCCTCACGCCAGACGTAATAACCCACATCTTCGTGCCCAGGGACAATAAATGCTTTGTCCATCCCCAGTGCGGTTGCGAGTCCAATGCTGAATTCACCGGCATCCGCCACCGTCAGCTTGCCAGGTGAGGTCTCATCAGCCACCAGATCGTCACGACTCCAGATCGGCACACCGTCTGTACGCCAGAACAGCGACAGTGCCCAGCGTGGCAGGGGCTCTCCTGGATACCACTTTCCCTGACCGACATGGGTCAGGCCGCCAGGCCCGAACCTGGCTCGCAGCCGCTGAAACAGTTCTCCAGCAAGCCGTCTCTTATCGTCTCCCAGCGCCGCGGTATTCCACTGGGCGCCCTCCATATCATCAATAGAGACAAACGTCGGCTCTCCACCCATCGTCAGCCCGACCTGCTCTTTCTCCAGCACCTGATCAACATGAATCGCTACCTGCTCAACGCGCTGCCAGTGCTCCTCGGTATAAGGTTTTGTAACTCGGGGGTCCTCATAGATCCGTGTCACGTTGTTCTCGTAATGGAACTGGACCTCGGCCGGTTCTATTGCACCAGTGACGGCGGCGGCGCTGGTTGGTTCAGGTGTACACGCGAGTGGGATATGACCTTCGCCGGCAAAAAGTCCGGAGGTCGGATCAAGACCAATCCAGCCAGCGCCGGGCAGGAATACCTCAGTCCATGCATGCAAATCAGTAAAATCGGCTTCAGGGCCCGATGGACCATCCAGGGACTTCTGGTCTGAGGTCAACTGGATCAGGTAACCCGACACAAACCTTGCGGCAAGCCCCAGGTGACGCAGGATCTGCACCATCAGCCAGGCACTGTCACGACAGGAGCCAGACCCATTGCCAAGGGTTACTTCACAGGTCTGAACGCCGGGCTCAAATCGAATCAAATAGCTCACATCGCGCTGCAGACGCTGGTTGATAGCCACAAGAAAGTCGACGGTAGGTTGTGCCGATCGGTCCACCTCGGCCAGCCATTCCTTAAGCAACTTGCCGTCCTCGGAGATTTCAAGATAAGGCGCAAGATCACGGGCCAATCGTTCTTCGTATTTGAACGGGATCTTCTCTGCTACCTCTTCCAGGAAAAAATCAAACGGATTAATCACCGTCATCTCGGCGATCAACTCGACGTGTATCAGAAGCTCACGCGTTTTTTCGGGAAAAACATATCGGGCCAGATAATTGCCAAACGGGTCCTGTTGCCAGTTCAGGAAATGGCTACCAGGCGTTACCTTGAGCGAATAGGCATGAATTGGCGTCCGGCAATGTGGTGAAGGCCGCAGCCTGATGACATGGGGATGGATCGTAATCGGTTTGTCGAATCGATATTCGGTTTTATGGTTGAGAGCAACCTTAATTGTCATGAGACATCCGGAGAGTTCAGAGTTTGTTTTTTTCTGCTGTCCGGTCCCAGTTATCACTCCAGGTTATCGGGGGCATACTTGCAAAAGCTTCTTTTAGCTTTGCATCCCAGCTTTTGCTGATTTGCCGAAGATACTCGCTGGATTCTTCAAACCGGTAGCGGCGATTGGCAAGCAGTGAATCTGTCTCGTAGATCAGCACCTCGATGGGTGGACCAACAGTCAGGTTACTGCGCATCGTGGAATCCATGGATACAAGGCCACATACCGCGGCCGTATCCAGACTCGACGAAAGCGCAATGATACGATCAAGAATGGGCTTGCCGTACTTGCTTTCACCAATCTGTAAAAAGGGTGTGTCTGCAGAGGTCGTAATATGGTTTCCCTGGGGATAGACAAGAAACGCGCGATGTTTGTCTCCAACGATCTGGCCGCCGATAACAAAGCTGGCCTCGTAGGAAGCACCGCCACCCGTATGCTTTTCCTGCTGCTTGATATTGACTTCACCGACAAAGTCGGCTGCATCCTCAAGGTTTGCCACCGTCAGCAAATTACGCGGCTGACCCTGCTTGATGTCTTTCTTTAGCTGGGCAATCACCCCCTGCGTGGTCGCGAGATTGCCTGCTGACAGGATGACAATCTGCCGTTCGCCATCATTGCCGAAGGTATGCATTTTGGAATAAGTACTTACATTATCAACGCCAGCATTGGTTCGTGAATCCGACAGGAAACACATTCCGGCATCAACAGAGATTGCCACACAGTATGTCATTTAAAAGTTTTCTCGCCTGGCTGATTTACATCGTTGCAGTGGCGTTGGCTGATCCGAGTGAACCCGCGAGGTAGGTCTCAATCTTGTCCTTTGCGATATTATCCGGATCCGCAAACTGGATCCCTACGCCAGGCGTGTGAGGGCTCTTGACACCTTTCTTCGCGATCCAGATTACCTTGCCGGCAACCGGGATTTTTTCTGTCTCATCCATCAGGTTCAGGAGGATAAACACATCATCGTTCAACTCGTACTCGGTACGGTTGGCGATAAACAATCCACCGTTCTTGATGAAGGGCATGTAGTAGTTGTGCAGCACGACCTTGTCCTTGATGGTCAAGGCAATCATCGTCTTTTTTGCACCACCTCTGGCTAACTTACCCATGCAACCACTCTGTCAACTCGATCGACTCAACGTCTTTCTGCAACGAAAGATTCTGCACTATGGCCCATGAATCTACAAGGCGCAATAGTCGGCCAGTTCTACCATGAGGGATTCAACCAACAGTTGCTGGTTCGGGTTCGACGGGCCCGCTACTGCGCGCCTGCCTCGTGTCAGCGCGTCCAGAATGTCCAGTAGCCTGGACGCCTCTACCCCTTCGGCGACTTTCTTGATCAAATCGGTCAAGTCCATGTTTTTTATCAGTTTTTCTTCACCAGATAACTTAAAGCGCAGCGCATCTGCAAACAGACCATACAAGATGGTCAAGTCAAGAGAGGTATCTCCACGCACAAACGTTTTGGCTACTTCAAGCGGAGCGCCCTGGTCCAGCAGGTGTCGCACTGCTCCGCTGATTTCTTCCCGGCGCGAAATGTACACATCGTCAAATTCTACCGCCACAGAAAGTGGCGCACCGCCGCCAATTCCCAACAGGAGTTCAGGGTTTTTTATGCCTGGATGCTTTGATTTGAGCCAATCGAGCGCCTCTGTTTTTGGCGGAATTACAAAGTCGACAACCTGGCAACGGCTGCGTATCGTCGGCAGCAGACGCCCTGGAAGATCGGTCACCAACATGATGAGCGTCCTGTCACCTGGCTCTTCCAGGCACTTGAGCAGTGCGTTTGCTGACGCACTGTTCATCTGTTCTGCGGGATAAACCAGCGCAACCCGCATGCCACCGCGCTGGGCTGTCTGGGCAGACCACTCGATAAAGTCACGGATCTGCTTAATCACAATCAGCTGTGAATCCACTGGTGATACGACCCGAAAATCCGGATGCGTGCCGGCTGCTACAAGCTTGCAGTTATCACACGCACCGCAGGACACACCGGCAACGGGCGAGCGACACAGCAGACTCTCGGCAAAGGCAGTGGCGAACGCTCGCTTCCCAAGATTCCGCGGGCCGGCGAGCATCAGTGCATGGGGCAGCTTGTCACGCTGCTGCATAGCCAGCAGTCGCTCAAGGTGAGCGGCATGCCAGGGGTAGTAGCGGCCAGACACCATTACTCAACCCCAGTTAGTAGCGGGTTCACAGCATCCCTCACCTGTTTGGCCACAGCATCGAATCCAAGACTGGCATCTATTACCCTGAATCGTGGACTTGATGCCGCCCGATCCAGAAAAACCTGCCGGACACGTTCAAAGAAAACCAGGCTTTCACTTTCAAATCGGTCTTTTTCCGCTCGTTCCAACGCCCGGGCCATACCAGTCTTCACTGGCAGGTCTAATAGCAATGTCAGATCCGGCTCAAATCCCGCAAGCGCAACAACTTCAATGTCCTTGATGATCGTCTCGCTAATGCCGCGACCACCACCCTGGTAGGCATATGTGGAATCTGTGAAACGATCACAGATTACCCACTGACCCGCTGCCAGCGCTGGCCTGATCAGGGTATTTACATGGTGGGATCTCGCTGCGAAAACTAGCAGGAGTTCTGTGATGCTATCCATCGTCGTCTCATCACGATCCAGCAGCAGATTTCTGATTGACTCTGCCAACGCTGTTCCGCCCGGTTCACGGGTAACCACGCAACTGATGCCGGAGTCAGCCAGCAGAGTTTCGATGGCGCTGATGTTCGTCGTTTTGCCGACCCCTTCCACACCCTCAACGGTAATAAATCTCCCACGCTTCATTTTTCCACCCTTTCACCTTTCTGATACCGGGCAACGGCTCGATTGTGTTCCTGGAGGGTCACTGAAAACTCACTTGATCCATCACCACGGGCGACAAAATAGTAATAGGGTACTGGCGCCGGGTTCAACGTTGCTCTAATAGAGGCAAGACCAGGATTACAGATTGGTGTTGGGGGCAGACCCCGGATCGCGTAAGTGTTAAACGGGGTTGCTGTCGCAAGATCTCGTCTGGTCAGGTCACCATTAAAATCGGCAATGCCATAAATCACCGTCGGGTCCGACTGTAGCCGCATGTTTTTCCTGAGCCGATTAACAAAGACGCCTGCAATCACCTCTCGATCAGGCTCAAAGCCTGTTTCCTTTTCCACAATTGATGCGAGGATGAGTACGTCATAAGGTGAAGCCAGCAACTGAGCATCTGTTGATTCTTCCCATTCCCTTGCCAATGTTAGGCGCATTCGTTCGTGCGCTCGTCCCAATATCGACAAATCAGTTTCATTGCTGACGTAGTGATAAGTGTCGGGGAAAAACCGCCCCTCAGGATAGTCGCCAGGAAAACCCAGCATCGCCATGAGTGTCTTGTCTTCCACCCCCGCAAGCGTGTGAGTGATCTTCTCATAACCAGCCAGGTGCCTGCGCCACTCTGCAAAGGTCCAGCCCTCGACAAAGGTAATCTCGCGTTCAATCACCCTGCCTGAACGCAGCAGATCGAGCAATGTGCGGGCTGACAAACTATTGGTTAACTGATACTCACCGGCCTGCAAATGTCCATCCTGGCTGGTTAGTCGGGCATATAACCTGAACAGGATCGATGGTGTTGCCAGGGTTCCGTCGGCGGTAAGATCAGCGGCAACGCTGATTACGCTACCACCCCGCACAAGGTCGTACACAACAGGTTCGGTGAGGGACAACGGGCGATTGATGGACCAGAACGCCCAGGCAAACAGCGTTACGCTGGTGAGCGTAACAAACGAGCAAACCGCGACGAGACGTCTCAATGGATTATCAGTCGAGTTTCCTGAACAGCAACGTCCCGTTGGTCCCACCGAACCCAAACGAGTTGGAAAGCGTCACATTGATGGGCATCTCGCGCGCGTTGTGCGGCACGTAATCAAGATCACAGCCCTCGTCGGGGTTAACAAGGTTAATCGTCGGCGGGGCCACCTGGTCTCTGATAGCGAGGATTGAAATCACAGCTTCAACAGAACCCGCAGCACCCAGTAAATGGCCAATCATGGATTTGGTTGAACTCACCGCAACCTTATCCTTGTGCGCCCCCATCACCGTTTTGATTGCCATGGTCTCTGCCACGTCACCCAGTGGCGTCGACGTACCGTGCGCATTGATGTAGCTCACGTCGGAGGCATCAAGTTCAGCATTGCGCAGTGCATTGGCCATCGACATTGCAGCACCAGCACCGTTCTCGGCGGGAGACGTCATGTGACTGGCATCAGCACTCATACCAAAACCAGCGAGCTCACAATATATTCTTGCGCCTCGCGCCCGGGCATGCTCGTACTCTTCAAGCACCAGGACCGCAGAGCCATCACTCAATACAAACCCATCGCGATCCTTGTCCCATGGCCTGCTTGCCCGCTCTGGATCGTCATTCCTGGTGGACAGCGCCTTCATTGCAGCAAAACCTGCCATGGTTGTTGGTGATGTTGATTTCTCTGCACCACCCGCGAGCATCGCATCGCAGTCCCCTGCTGCAATCAACCGCGCAGCGAACCCGATGTTGTGGGTACCTGTAGTACACGCCGTTGTAATTGCTATGTTTGGGCCCTGCATACCGTACATAATCGACAGGTGTCCAGCTACCATATTGATAATGCAGGACGGCACAAAAAACGGTGAAACACGCGTTGGTCCACGAGACAGCAGTACGTCGTGACAGGTTTCAATGGTAACAATACCACCAATGCCTGAGCCAACTGCAACGCCAATTCTGTGACGATTCTCATCCGTCACCTCCAGCCCCGAGTCGCGCATCGCCTGGATGCCAGTCACCAGCCCATACTGGATAAAGCCATCCATACGCCGGGCTTCTTTAGGCGGCAGGTACTCGCCGATATCGAACTCTGGAACCCCGCCGCCGAAGCGGACCGGGTAACCCTCGGTGTCAAAAGAAGTGATAGGACGGACCCCGCTCTTGCCCGCCAGCATTCCTTCCCAGCTGGACTCCATGTCAACACCCAATGGGGTCAACATGCCCATTCCGGTAACAACTACCCTTCTCTCTTTCACAGCCACCTCCCGGCCTCGCCAACACAACAATAAAGGCGCACGTGGAACAAGTTATCTTTCAGGCTACCTGTCGGTAGAACAGACAGCACTGTGAAGAGCAACCAACAAAAATGTCGAGAAGCCACACAAAACTGTCTCGAACGTCCATTAACTGTCTAGAACGAACATAAACTGTCTAGAACGTCTAACAACTGTCAAGAACGTCAAATAAAAAGAAAGCCGCATCGGCATAGCGCTAATGCGGCTCATCTCAAAACAGGTAGACTCGCTACCTTATAGGCGCCAGCGCTCAGGTATGCGCTTCGATGTAATCAATCGCTTCCTTGACCGTGGTGATCTTCTCGGCCTCTTCGTCTGGAATTTCAGTTTCGAATTCCTCCTCGAGTGCCATGACGAGTTCAACCGTGTCCAGAGAATCCGCGCCGAGGTCTTCGACAAACGACGCTTCCGGGGTAACTTCGTCTTCCTTCACGCCCAATTGTTCACAGACCAATTTAGTCACACGTTCTGCTGTGGTGCTCATGCTATGGTTTTCTCCTAGGAATGCAGTCAAGCTGCGGTAGTTTAATGAAATGCCAGTTGGACGATCAAGTACTTTATATGCTCGACAAATGGCTGGTTTGCTGCTAACTCATGTACATGCCACCGTTCACATGTATCGTCTCGCCGTTGATGTAAGCTGCGGAATCACCCGCAAGAAATGCCACCAACGCAGCGATCTCACCAGCCGTGCCAAGACGACCAGCGGGAACTCTTGAAAGTAGCTGGGCTTTTTGCTCTTCTGGCAGCCCATCAGTCATATCAGTTTCGATAAAACCAGGGGCAACGCAGTTGACCGTGATACCACGGGAGCCGAGTTCAGCGGCGAGTGCACGTGAATACCCTTCCATCCCGGCCTTAGCCGCTGCGTAATTACTTTGGCCTGGATTGCCCATACTGCCGACAACTGAACTGATGTTAATTATTCTGCCCCAGCGTGCTTTGGTCATGCCCCGCAGGCAAGGTTTTGTCACGCGAAAGATTGAACTGAGGTTCGTATTGATAACGTCATCCCACTCTCCGTCTTTCATCCTGAGAGCAAGATTGTCCCTGGTTATTCCTGCGTTGTTCACCAATATTTGTGGCGCGTCGTGTTGCGCAAGGATCGTGGCAAAGAATTTTTCTATGGACTCATGATTGCCAACATCCAGCACATAGCCAGCTACCTTACCACCTGACGAGCTACTAATGGCGTCCGCACCGGATTGTGTCGTCGCGGTGCCAAGAACATCAGCGCCAGCCTCCGCCAATCCTGCTGCAATCGCTCTGCCGATCCCCCGGCTTGCACCGGTTACTATTGCAGTCTTACCCGCCAGACTCATTGCCCAAGCTCCCTGACAACAGTAGCAAGTGAATCCTTTGAATCCAGGTTAAACGTCTGCATTTCACGCTCAATGCGCTTGCCTAACCCGGGGAGTACGTTGCGAGGACCAGATTCCCCGGCTGTGATA
>CAYGNA010000067.1:0-13771 GCA_964351065.1 uncultured Pseudomonadales bacterium | reverse complement strand
ACCCTGGGGGATGTGATTGGCGTCACCAGCACCGCCGCCATCATGTTTGAGGACCAGGTTCTGGCTAATCAGGCGCTCTATTCGCTGGACGCGAATCCGATCATTATGTCCGCACACATGTTCGTCGCGAGCGGTAGATTGCTTGCTGACTATCATGCCGACCGGTGGGCTGACCAACACGAGTATGCAATTCGCAAGCTGGCTCAGGAGGCGCTCGATAGCGGCAAACCAATTGGCGTAATTCATGGCCTGAGCTACCTGGATGCGGTGCGACCGATTCACTTCGACGGGGAACTTGTTGGTGTCATCCATCTCCGCGCATCCCTTAGCAACCTGGCAGCCACACTACACCGCATTGCCCTGATGACCCTGGCTACCATCATCATGGCCATCATCATCGCTTACCTGTTATCCGTCAGACTCCAGTCAGTTGTTTCACGACCAATCCTGGAACTGGTGTACCTGATGAAAACTGTTACCGAGCATCAGGACTACTCTCTCCGGGCCAGGCCTCACAGCCAGGACGAGATTGGAGTACTAATGACCGGGTTCAATGAAATGCTGGAACAGGTCAATTCAAGGGATGCGAGGCTCGCAGAAACCAATGAACAGCTGAAGCGTGCCATGCGCGACACGCTTGTAGCCAAAGAAGACGCCGAGTCCGCCAGCCGCGCCAAAAGTGACTTTCTTGCGCGCATGAGCCACGAGATCAGAACACCAATGAATGGCGTCCTGGGTATGACAGAACTTCTGCTAACGACAGATCTCGGTCGCAAACAGCAGAAGTTTGCCGAAACAATTCAGCAGTCTGGCCAGACCTTGCTTGAGGTCATTAACGACGTACTCGATTTCTCCAAAATCGAAGCAGGCAAGCTGACTCTTGAAGATACATCCATTGATCTCGCGGATATCGTCGAAGGTATTGTCGACCTTCTGTATAACCGAGCTGGTGAAAAGGGCGTAGAACTCATTGCGGCGATTGCGCCAAATATTGAAGTTCTGGTGCGCGGCGATGCATACCGGCTTCGCCAGGTACTGATCAACCTCGTTGGCAATGCCATAAAATTCACCCACGATGGGGAAATTGTTATCTCACTTTCACAGCCTGACCTTGCCAGGCGAGAGTTTACCTTTGAGGTTGCAGACACCGGCATCGGCATCGAGCAGGATATGACAGGCCTGATCTTTGAGAGCTTCGCCCAGGGTGATGGTTCGACAACCCGCAGCTACGGTGGCACAGGTCTTGGGCTTTCTATCTCAAAACAGCTTGTTGAACTGATGGGGGGGCAGATTGGCGTCACCAGCAAACCAGGCGAAGGCTCGCGCTTCTGGTTTTCGATCCCGCTCGGAGAGGAACGCCGGACAAACCGACGGAGCGAAACAACACCGCTGCAACTCTCTGGCTTAAGGCTCCTTGTTGTCTGTGAGAATCCCACACAACTGGCCATCTACCAGAGGCAACTTCGCGCCTGGGATGTCCAGTTCGAATGTGCAGAAGGGGTGGGGATGGGAATAGAGGCACTGATGAGTGACAGGTCTCATGCCATCAACATTGTATTGACCGACCTGAAACGGTCCCAGGGCCTGGACAGCATGATCGCACTGGTCAGACGATTGCCCGGGCTGGAGCACATCAAGGTACTGATGCTGGACGACACTGCGCCAGGTACATCGCAGCTGTTTACAGCAGATCACGAGCCAAAACCCGATCTTCTGCTGCCGAAACCGATTCGGCGGGCACTGCTACACAACTCCCTCGAGGATCTCTGGCGAGACGGTAGCGTCGACACACATCGGCTCTCATCACAACATGAGAAAGAAAAATTTGACCTGGAGGTACTCATTGTTGAAGACAACCCCGTCAACTTGATGGTCGCGAAACACATGATGGCTGCGCTGGGTTGTCGAACACTTGAGGCAACCAATGGCGAAGAAGCGCTTGACGTACTGACCAAATCCAGGCCCGACGTTGTCTTTATGGATTGCCAGATGCCGGTACTGGACGGTTTTGTCGCTACGCGAACTTATCGAAATCGGGAGTCGCGTGCGAACAACCCGCGCCTGCCCATTATTGCGCTGACCGCAAATGTGCTGGCTGGCGACAGGGAGAAATGCCTGCTCGCCGGCATGGACGAGGTTGTTACCAAACCCTTTACCCGCCAACGTGTGGCCGCGGTGCTCGCGCAACTGGGATTTGTGGCCATACCAGAATCGCCAGCGGCACAGACCGCTGTTAACGAGAGCGCCCCAACAATCGACCTGACCGCTATCGAGCAACTTCGTTCACTGGAAGGAGACAACAACGGCCTGCTAGCAAGGCTGATTGAAACCTACCTGGGGAGTTCATCCGACCTGATTAACGAGTTGGCGCAATCCGCCAGAACCCAGGACATGAAACAGGTACTTTACGTGGCCCACTCCCTGAAATCGTCCAGTGCCATGATAGGGGCAACGAAACTTGCCAGTCATTGTGCAAGTATAGAGCGGCATGCGCGCAGGGGTCACTTCAAGAAAGTTGACGAAAGCGTATGCTCTGCAACAAGGGAGTTTGAAGCTGCCACTTTGCGCCTGAAAGAAATCCTGCAGGTGAAGGCGGCATGATCACCGCCTCATGTGCGAGCCAGTGCGTCAAACCATCTTCAGTCGGCTGCCACAACCTTGACTGCCGGATTCTCCAAAGGTAGTTGGCGTTGGAGGTAATCCAGCGATTCAACCCTGCGACTGGCCGATTCACCAATAACGCTTTCCAGAAAACTGTATACAACCAGCCGCATGTAAACTATCTGCTCAGGCGGCCGCATGGCTCGCTTAAAAATTGCCATCGTGCATGGCCTGGAATCAGAACTGGCAACAATTCCAGCCCCTGGATCTTCCTCAAACAGCGAACGCTCGCCGCTGTTCGCCAGGTTTTCCATCAGCATTCCACACACCATCTCATCAGGATGATTCACAAACCGGAAGGGGCCCGCGGCCATGGCAGCAAAACCTGTGTGGCTGGCAGATTTGAGAGTGACCAGGATCGCATCCGGCACTTTCTGCAATACGGGTAGCGCGTTCTCAGCATAGGGCACTATCGCATCAAGTTCGCCAGCGAGCATCAAAAACGGTAGCGAGCGAGTTTCAAAAAAGGCACGCGAAAGATTCGACGTTGGCCCGGCAATAGATACCGCAGCCTTAATCCGGCTGTCAGCAAGCTGTCGATGAAAGGCAACAAGCTCTGTCGTCAGGCCGCCCAGCGAAAGTCCTACCGCCACCACCCTGTCGGGATCAATGCTTTGATAGAGCTCATCACCCTCGGTCGCGTTGCGGGCAAGGATCTGGTCCAGCACAAAGGACACATCAGCTGGTTGGTTAATGACATCCACCACCAGCGGCCCACCAGGCGCTGAACCGTTCGTCAGCGGATAGTCCACGGCAACAGTGGTGTAGCCATGTGTAGCAAGAAATCGTCCCAGATATTCGCCCTCAGCATGAGAAGACATAAACCCATGGCTATAGAGTACAAGCGGCGAACCTCCCCCAACTGCTTTGGCCGGGCGCCAGACTCGACCTTTCAGTGTTCGCCCAGGTGCTCCGGCGTAATCGCCATTGGCGCTGGTTGGCCTGCCGGGATCTGTCACCTCAAAGGGCAACTCGATGACGCCGCCTGCGCCCTCACTATTCCACTGAGTACTGCGTTCACCGACGGGCGAAAACTCTGATGGATTCAGCACAAAGATTCCACCCGCAACCAGCAACACGGCAACGCCTATGGCAATACCTATGGAAACAACCACATATTTTTTCACATGTTTCTCCTGCAATGGTATTGGCACCCACGCTCGCATAGTGCCCTGATTTTCCCTGTCAGGGACGTTGCTTCGTTCTGAACATAGCTGCCCCCGCATCAGGTCAATCATCGCATGGTGACACTTCCTTAAGCGACGTGCATGATCTCAGCCTGGACTATGCGAGGTTTGTTGTGATGACACCAGAGGCAATGCACGCGGACGAACTATCTATCAGCAAATCACTGGTATCTGAGTTGCTGGCAGAGAATTTCCCGGATCTTTCGTTATTGCCACTCGCAGCCTTACAGTCCTCCGGTACCGTCAATGTAATATTTCGCCTTGGGACCGAGTTATGCGTCCGCCTGCCGCGCGCCGAACGTTTCGCCAACAGCCTCAGCCGCGAGCTCGCGTGGATACCTGGGGTGCAATCTACCAACGACATTTCTGTGCCGCGCGTGTTTGCCGAAGGAAAACCCCACCGTAATTTCCCGTTACCCTGGGCTATCATGCACTGGTTGCCCGGCAAACCCGTCGAGCCTGGATCGGCAGGCGAAAGCCACGCATCAGCTGTGAGGCTTGCCAATTTTCTTTGCGAGCTAAAGCGCAGAGAGGTCAATAGTGGCCCGTCATCTAACCGGGACAGACCCCCTGTACATGGGGCACCGCTGATTACCGAAGCTTTCGACGTACTGGAACACCAGGGCTGGCCGCTGGCAGAACTCAAGGCACTTTGGCAGGCGTGCGTTGATTGCCCGCGATATGCAGGTGAAGCGACCTGGACCCATGGCGACCTGATCCCACCCAATCTGCTCGAAGCTGAAGGTGAAATCAGCGCTGTGATCGACTTTGGCTCTTACGCGCTGGGTGACCCGGCAGTTGACCTGATCCCAGCCTGGACCATTTTCCGGGGGGCTGCACGCCAGACCTTCCTTGAAACCATGGCAATGGACCAGGTCTCGATAGAGCGGGCGCGAGGTTACGCACTCAGGCAGGCGCTGCAGATTATTCCCTACTACCAGCAAAGTAATCCTCCTTTTGTCCAGATGGCAGAAGCCATTTTGAATGAGCTAATCAACGATCAAAGGGGATAGAATTCAATCGATGAACCTTTCGAGCAAACACAAGGACGCGCCAGGTGAATTGGGATAGTAAAAAGCAGCAAGCAATTGAGACATTGGCAGAAGAGTCGGGTACGGCGCAGTTGCTGATTCAGCAAGATGGTGAGATTCTCCTGAATTACGTCGCACACCAGGCCCCCGTCGACGTATTCGCCGTACAAAAAGGCATGGTCTCGATTCTCTATGGTATCGCCGAGGAAAAATACCTTCTCGATGTCACTGACAATGTTAACCATCACCTGGCACCCGAATGGACCCGGCTTTCACCCTGGGATGAGGCCAAGCTCACTATCGAAATCCTGCTGCAGATGACCACAGGTATGGATGATGAACTGGCCCCACTCGGTGTCATTGGGAAGACCTGGCGGTACAACAACGTTGCCTACAACTACCTGAAAAGATTACTCGCCGAACAGGTTGCACAGCCGATTGGAGAACTGACCCGGGACTGGCTAACCGGCCCGCTGGGCATGCAACAGACCCGCTGGCAGGACCGGCCACACAAACTGCCAGACGGCAGGCACCTGACGGGCCTGCTATCCACTGCCGACGACCTGCTTAAGCTTGGCAACCTGGTGCTCGAGAAGGGTGGGGGTCTGATTGCGGCTCACTACCTGGAGCGCATGTTCACGCCAGGGTCTGAGGAAAACCCCGCCTGGGGTCTTTGCTGGTGGCTCAACAACCAGTCACACTTCAGGGTACCCATGCGCGAGGAACACGTTCATAACGGCGCCATTATTCCTGCCGCACCCGCAGACCTGGTTGCCGCACGCGGCGCGGGAGAGAATGGACTCTATGTGGTTCAGAGCGAAAAACTAATCGTAGCTCGAACAGCCATGCCCCGGGAGCCAGGCGAGAAACGCCCCGCTCCCTTCGAGCAGGCATTCTGGCAACTACTGTCAGCCAGCGCCGAGTAAAAAAGCCCGAACCGCGACCATATAGGCCTCAAAGTTTTCCCTACGGGTGTTATGGCCAGCGCCAGGAATGTGGGCTGTCTGAATGCAGGGATTGAGACGCCGCGCCTCCTCCGCAATAGCTTCACTGACGATTCCGCCCAACGCAGCATCACCATGAATCAACAGGGTCGGTGCTGTAATCCTGTCGATTGTCTCTTGCCAGGGCACAAACCTGAAACTCGCCATCACGTTTGGGTCGACCTGCTGTTTGGAAATAGCCCAGGCTTCAAATTCATCCGTGTGCCAGGTGGGATTGGTCTGACGACCAAAGGCTTCAATCTCGGTAAGGCGCATTGATGCGAACCTTGCAACCTGTTTGCGGAAACCCTCGGCACGTTTTTGGTTGTCTCCGCCCTGCGCCAGCGGCATAAAAGGCGGGTCCTCAAGTACGACCCTCGAAACAGTGTCCGGGTAATTATTGGCTACCATTGCCATGGTACGTGCACCCATGGAATGCCCCATGACCACTGGTTTCTCCAGCCCAAGTGCATGGATCACGCCAGCGACATCCTCGAAGGGGCTGTCCGCAGCTTCAAGATCTACACGCGCACTCTGCCCGTGCCCCCGCGCGTCCAGCATCACGACGTCAAAGTCGTCCCCAAGCTCTCGCGCTGTGCGGCGCCAACAAAGCCCGTTGTCGGTCAGTCCATGTGCCAATACCAGCGCGGGCAGATCACCACCTGTTCGATGATATGCAATCCGCCCCGCTGGCAGATCTACAAATCCGGCAGTCCAGTTATCCACAACCCCTCCAGTCAGCTTTACCAATCGAAGGCCAGCTTAACAGAATCCCTCGCCCGATCTGCCAGGCAAGGGTTGCAAGAACTTGATGACTGACACACACTAAACGCCGAAAAAAACCATGGTTTCGGATCGTACCAATAACATTGAACCTTCTATTGCACCCTGACCCTGCAGTCTGCCTTGGACTGCTGAATTCGCTTGGCACGCCGGCAAGCCTCACATCGGTTGAGGCCGACGGCGGCTTTAACCTGGTCGCAGTCAACGAACTTGCCAGGCAGTACTTTGGCATCAAGGCGCTTGATGGTGTTACGCCACTTAACCCGACAACCGCCCGGACAATTACCGGTTCGAATATGCCTGAAACTGCTGCATACCTTGAGCGCATGCTGGCCAACTATCGAAGTGTTGTCGAATCTGGTTCGCCGTTGATAACCGAAAGCAACTACCTGACCCCCTCAAGAGAAACCCGCTGGTCACGCAACGTCATCACTCCCATTTTTGATGGCAATGCCTTGAAACGACTGATGGTGACGATTGTTGATGTGACGGAGATTCGCCGGACGCAGCAAGCACTCGAGGTGTCCCTTGCCTCATTGGTGAGCGGGCTGGTCAAGTACTGCGAATCCTGTCAGAAGGTGCAGGATAAATCCGGCGCCTGGCTAAACATCGCAAGTTACATGACAGTTGCAGGTGAGCGCCAATTCAGTCATGGAATCTGTCAATCCTGCATCTCCACTTTCGGCATGGACCAGAAGCCATGATCCCGGTCATCGCAGAAGAAGACCTGCTGGACACAGTTAACTCCCTGCCGACCGGAATGATTGTACTGCGTGTCGTGGACGCCAGAACCTTTGTACTGGCCGCAATCAACGACGCTGGCAAGTCACTCTTTAGAATTGATAACGATCCGACCGGCCGCACTATCCAGCAGTGGCAGTTCCCGCCAGAAATCATCGATCGAATTCAGCTAGCCTGCGAATACACGGTGCAGACGCGCCAGGTGGGCTATCGGGAGAATGCATTCACCCTGCGCGATGGCAGCGCAATCTGGTCTGGCACAACGGTAACACCCATCACGAACGAGCAGCAGCAAATTACCCATCTTCTCATCACGACGCTGGACATGACGGAAGTTGTCAATCTGCGGCGCGCCAGGGAGCGAGAACTGTCGTCGCTTGCCAGCGGGTTTGTCAAAATCTGCGCCTGGTGCAGCAGTATTCGGGAAGAAGAGCGCTGGGTATCGGTGGACGAGTATCTCGTGACGCACCCTATCAGCAAGACAGACAAGGTCCTGTGCCCGACCTGTGCCAGCAATAAATAGCGCTATTCCCAGTGTTTGAGCGTAGAGTGGAGCGACACGAGGGAGAAATCCATGAGCAGAGAACAGAACAGTAATCGGGAATCCAAAAAGAAAGCCCAGAAGACCCTGAAAGAAAAACGGGCGGATAAAAAGACCGGCGGCGACAAGCGCCCGCCGATCCTCAATATCGGCAAATCCTCCAAAGACTAGCCGCCCGCGACGCCTCTCTTCCAGAGCAGGAATACCGCAGGCAAGACCAACATCGTCAACACGAAGGCCGATACCATGCCACCGACCATTGGCGCGGCCATTCGGGACATCACTTCCGATCCCGTCCCTGAACTGAACAGCAGCGGCAACAGTCCAGCAATCGTGGCTACCACCGTCATGACCACAGGTCGGATACGTCGCGCAGCACCGGCAACCACCACCTCCCGCAAGCTGGCTTCAGGCATATTGGATTCTCTGGCAATCGCCTCACTGTAGGCCTGATTCAGGTACACAAGCAGGATCACGCCAATCTCCACGGCTACCCCCGCAAGCGCAATAAAGCCAACACCCACCGCAACCGACAGGTTGTAGTCATACAGATACAGTAACCAAAGACCACCGGCCGCGCTCAGTGGTAACGTGACCAGAATAATCAACACCTCCTGGAGCCGCCTGAAACTGGCGAAGAGCAAAACGACAATAATCAGAAACGCGAGCGGCGCCAACAGCAGCAGACGTGCCTCTGCGCGCGCCATGTATTCATACTGACCTGACCAGGTTATTGAATAGCCAGGCGGCAGCGACAAACCGTTTGCCACGACGGTCCTTGCCTCGTCGACATACCTGCCCAGGTCACTGTCACGGATGTCCACATAGACCCATCCATTCAGCTGCGCATTCTCACTCTTGATACCCGCTGGTCCCGATGCGACGTAAATCTGCGCAACATCACCAAGCGCAATATACGCGCCGGACGGCGTTTGCATCGGCAAGCGCTCCAACTGCTCGGGTGAATCGCGATACTGCTGCGGAAACCGGACATTGACAGGGTATCGCTCTCGCCCTTCAACACTTTCACTGACATTCATACCACCCACTGCTGTCGCGATCACCTGGTGAATGTCGGCGATATTCAGACCAAAACGCGCGGCGTTCGAACGATCGATATCAATATTGATGTAGCGTCCACCAGCAACTCGCTCTGCATATACTGACGTTGTGCCGGGCAGATCACGCAGCAGAGACTCAATCTCTTCACCAATTGACTGGATCACGCCAAGCTCAGGCCCCGCAATCTTGATACCCACCGGGGTCTTGATGCCTGTTGCCAACATATCGATGCGCGTCTTGATCGGCATCACCCAGGCATTGGTCAGCCCGGGTATTTTCACGAGGCTATTGAACTCATCGATCAACCCCTGGGTTGTCATGCCATCTCGCCACTCATCCTGCGGTTTCAATTGAATGAACGTTTCAATCATGGTGAGCGGCGCGGGATCAGTCGCTGTGTCTGCCCGACCTATCTTGCCGAATACGGTTTTCACTTCCGGCACCGTTGCGATCAGCTTGTCGGTCTGCTGCAGTATTTCTCTCGCCTTACCAATGGAGAGCCCGGGGTAGGTAGTGGGCATAAACATCAGGTCACCCTCGTCGAGCGGCGGAATGAATTCTGATCCCAGCCTGGTGAGTGGCCAGAAGCCTGCAACGGCAATCACTACTGCCATGGCGACCACTGATCTTGGGAAACGGAGCGCACCACGCAACGCCGGCATATAAAGTGACAACAGAACACGATTAATCGGATTTTCGTCTTCCGATCGAATACGGCCGCGCACAAAATATCCCATCAGTACAGGCACCAGGGTAATGGTCAGGATCGCTGCGCCGGCCATGGCATAACTTTTGGTGAATGCCAGTGGCGCAAACATGCGCCCTTCCTGCGCCTGCAACGCAAACACCGGCAAAAAGCTCACCGTAATAATGAGCAGGCTAAAAAACAGTGGCGGGCCCACCTGCTGTGCCGCCTCGGCGACGAGTCGCCAGCGGGTAGCCTCATCAGGCTCCTGGCCTTCCAGGCGCTTGTGCAGGTTCTCGACCATGACAATGGCGCCGTCAACCATGGCACCAATTGCAATGGCAATGCCGCCAAGGGACATGATGTTGGCATTGATGCCCTGCAACCGCATCAGGACAAGTGCGGTGATGACCGCAACGGGCAGGAACACAACCACAACCAGCGATGACCGAAAGTGGAACAGGAACAGCACACAGATCAGGCAAACGACAGCAATCTCTTCAATCAGCTTTTGCGTGAGATTGTTTACCGCGCGTCCTATCAATTTGCTGCGGTCATATACCGGCACAATCTCGACACCTTCAGGCAGGCTTCGCTTGAGCGAGTCGAGCCTCTCCTTAACGCGATTAATCGTTTGTTGCGCGTTTTCCCCATAGCGCATGACCACAATGCCACCTACCGATTCACCCTGGCCGCCAAACTCGACGATACCCCGACGCATTTCTGGCCCAAACGTCACTGATGCGACATCACCAATCGACAGGGAAATGCCGCGTTTACCCAGTCCAAGTGGAATATTGAGCAGGTCTTCGCGGCTACTGATGTAACCACTCGCCCGACTGAGATACTCAGCCTCGGCCATCTCGATGACCGAGGCACCAGTCTCCTGGTTACCCCGCTGGATGGCCAGGCGAACGTGAGACAGCGGTACTCCATAAGCGCGCAGTTTTTCCGGATCCACTTCCACCTGGTATTGGCGCACCATGCCCCCTGCAGTCGCTACTTCCGAGACCCCCTCGACGGCCTGTAGCTCAAATTTCAGGAACCAGTCCTGGAGCGAGCGCAACTCGCTCAAATCATGTTTGCCGGATCTGTCCACCAGGGTGTAGATATATACCCAGCCAACCCCCGTTGCATCCGGACCCAACTGCGCCCGGGCAGCGATGGGTAGCCTGGGCGAAATTTGGGACAGGTATTCAAGAACACGCGTCCGCGCCCAGTAAAGATCGGTATCATCATCAAAAATGACGTAGACATAAGAGTCCCCAAAAAAGGAAAATCCCCTTACGGTTTTGGCACCCGGCACTGACATCAGCGCAGTCGTTAGCGGATAGGTTACCTGGTCTTCGACAACCTGCGGCGCCTGCCCCGGAAAGCTGGTTTTGACAATCACCTGTACATCTGAGAGATCGGGAATGGCATCAATGGCCGTGTTGCGGATCGAATAGAGGCCAACTCCAATCAGCACCAAGGTCGCAACGATGACAAAAAACCGGTGCTCTATTGACCCGGCAACAATCCTGCTGATCATGGTGATGCGTCCGCTGGCACGGCGTGCTTAACTACATAGCCGGTTGACGCCTCTGGCGCTTGCACCAGATGCAGTCGGTAGGTCGTGTCCAACTGCAGCTTCTGCAGGTCCAGGTCCTCCCCTGCATCCATGGTCATGATCATGGCCGGCCAGTTCCAGGCGGGTATCGGTTCGTGCCACAGGTTAATGGTGCGCGAATCGACGTCGATGCTGCGAATTTTGCCTGTCACCCAGACACCGGGCGAGTCCTCAGTGTCCATGGCACCGTGGTCCATCGTGCCGTGATCCATAGTGCCGTGATCCATCGTGCCGTGATCCATCGTGCCGTGATCCACCTGCGCCAGGTCCATACGCCTGAAATCTGACGAGACACTGGATTCGGAATCAATCAGGAACTGGGCTGATGTCACAATATTGTCGGAAGCCTGCAATCCTTCGAGAATTTCGACCTCGTTTGTACCAAAGCGGCCTGGCTTGACTGCCACTGACTTGTAGGCACCGTCACCCAGCGAAAGCACAACACGATCCTGCGTCTGCGTGCGTATCAACGAATCACGCGGGACAAGGATAGCTTCAGCGCCTGTCGCAAGCCGCAACCGCGCCCGTGCAAACATGTTAGGCTTGAGTGCCCCATCGAGATTCGGCAGGCTGGCGCGCACCTGCAGTGTTCTCGATACAGCGTCGATAACAGGACTGATAAAATCAACGCTGGATAGACGAATCTCACCTGACAGTGCTTCAAACCGGGCTTCTATCTCGCTGCCGAGCTTTACCCTGCCCGCATCGCGCTCAAAGATTTCTGCAGTCAACCAGACGTTCTTCAGCGCAGCAATCCCCAGTATTTCTGTACCGGGCGTCACAAAATGCCCATCGCGCACGTTTAGTTCGCTAATGACACCATCCTGCGGTGCTCGCACCGTGATGGACTGTTTCACTTTCCCGGTCTTCTGCAGTTCCCGAACCAGGCTGGCGGGCACGCCCAGCGACTGCAGGCGTTCCGCGGATGAGTCGATGAGCGCCTGGTTACGACTCCCCAGCGCTGACACAAACTCCTCCTGCGCGTTGACCAGCATGGGCGCATAGATGTCATACAGAGGATCATCCTGCTGGACTTCTTCACCGACCGTATCGACGTACAGTCGGTCTATCCAACCTTCTACCCTGGGGTAGGCATGCCAGATACCTCTCTCATCAAACTGAACGTAGGCGACTGCCGTGAGGTCATCTTCGAGATGACCCACCCGGGCGGGTGCAGTGCGAATACCAATATTGTGTTCAACCGCCGGTGAAATCCGCACGACGCCGCTGTCACTCTCGCTGTCGGCGTAAACGGGCACGAGATCCATGCCCATGGGTGACTTGCCCGGTTCGTCACGACGAAAATTGGGGTCCATCGGGGCAACCCAGTACAAGGGCTTGCGAGCTGTCTCTGCCTGCACGCTATTAGTCTCCTGCCCAAAATTCAGGTAGTAACCAATGCCCACGGCGCCAATTAGTGCAACTACGCCAAAAATGATGATCTGTTTCATTTTGATACTCCTTTGTACTGCGGCATTTCTGCCGTCAAATATTCCAGTTCGCTGTATTGATCAGCAATTCGTGTTCCAAGGTTTAGTATTTCTATACGCGCGTTAAGCTGGGCGATGTATGCCCGCATGACGTCGGCAAAATCCCCCTGGCCCGCGGCATAGGCGTCGAGCGCGGATTGTGCAAGTGCACCCAACTGGCCGAGCAGTGTTTTGCTGTAGAGCGATTGTTGCTCCCGCAGAGCAGCGACAGCAGACAAGACATCAGCCCGACGGGCCTGCAACTCCCTGAGCTTCAGGGTACGAGAGTACAAAAGTTCGTTGACGCGATCTGCCGCCGCTTCGATGCGTTTGTCCTGTCGATTTTTGGTAAACAGGGGCAATTCCATTGAGACGCCCACTGAAACCAGGTCTGGCAGGTCACGGCCGCTCGCATCCTGGTCTCGAAAAGCGTAGCTGGTATTGATGCTCCAACCGGGTCGCCTGGACTCTTTCGCCAGTGCATCGGTTGATCTTGCGACGTCAATCTGTTGATCAATCAGCAGTATCTCCGGATGCGTCAGCAGCGGCGGCAGGCGCTGGACCCAAGCGCTGTGCTGATGTGCCGGTAGTGACCAATCCATTTCACGGTCGAGCAATTCTTCCGGCACCCATTCGCGCAGGCGACTCACTTTGCGCGCCTTCATTTCTTCCAGCCGCAGCACACGCTCATCCAGGCGAGTCAGTTCCATCTGCGCCCTGATGAGATCCTGCTGGTTTACCCGCCTCGCCGCGCTGCCATAGCCGGATTGTGTGACCTCAAGCAATTGGCTGAAGAACTGTCGATCAGTTTCGATCACAGCCATCGAGCGTGCTGCCAGGGACGCCTCCAGCCAGACCGATGCAACCTGTCGATGCAGCGCCCTCGTACGAACGGTTCGCGCAATCGGGTTCTGGTCACCCATCTTCTCCAGCCTTTCCTTTAGCAGTCGGCGTGTATGTCCGGCTGGAAATGCCTGCGAGAAACCAATATTCAGCTGTGTAATCGGCACCTGGGAAAA
>CAYGNA010000066.1:0-13929 GCA_964351065.1 uncultured Pseudomonadales bacterium | reverse complement strand
CAGGTACATAAGTCTCGCTACCATCGGGTGCGACCACAGCGACTTTGGCACCGCAGACTCGGCAGAATGCACGCATGGCCGGCAGGTTCGGCGTCGAGGCGTAGTAAACTACAAAATCTTCACCAGACACCCACCGAAACGAGCCCGATTCAAAACCTGCGAAGGTCACAAAATCGCTGCCATGTATCTTTCGACAAATGCCGCAATAACAGTTCATCAACATCCGGGGGTCACCGTCGACCTCCCAAGTGATCTCGCCACACAGACAGCTTCCCTGATTGATGTTGCCGGCGATGTTCATGATTCACGCCTGGTTAACAGCAGTATGTTTGATTGCCACGGCTTGTGTTAAAGCACGCGATAGATGCTGTAAGCGGTCTTGCCGTCAATTCGCTTCCCGATACCCACCGAGATCATTTTGGTGAGATAGTCATACTTCGATGCATCCGTCTCGAAGACAGGCACAACACGCCAGTACATGCCCTGCTCGCTTCGGCTGATAATGCCCTTGTAGCTCATATAGATGAGCGCCTCGTCATCGGTTTTCAACGTTACGCGAACGTCCAGATCACGCGTGCCATCAGCTCTTGCCTTGATCCAATCCGCCCCGACATTGAGCACGGTACCTTGTAGATTAGGGCCTTCAAATCGTCCACCGGTGATCGGCACCACAGTCCGCTCGCCTATTAACTGTGGTGGCGTCGTGTCAATAATGAAGTCCATCACGAATTCACCTTTGAGTTCATCACGCACCGGTGCTGACTCAGCGTGAACCTGGGCAGTAAACAGGATAAACAATACAGCGGGTAAAATTTTCATGGTAAATCTCCCTTTATGACAGACAGTGGAAGGTGGCTAGTGGAAGGTGATTACTGGACGCCATATTGTCCGGTATTTCATCAGTTAAACCGTTTGAAGTAGTGGTGTTCATCGTCTACTCGTTAAGGTTTCGACCTCGCGTCTGGACGGCAGCTCGACGCTGCTCAAGACCCTCGGCCGATCGATCCCCTGTATGTGCGGCGGAAGCACGACGTTCTTCGATAAGCCCGACAGACAGATCATGATCAAGTCCGAAGTTGATAAGGCGATGCACTTCTTGCATGGTGGCCTGATCCGTCGCACAAATTTCCCTGGCGAGTTTGCGACAGTGCGGCAACAGTTCTTCAGGTGGCAATACACGGTTGACCAGTCCCCAGCGTTCTGCGGTCGTGGCATCAAGATAGTTTCCGGTAAGACTCAGTTCTTTGGCGCGTGACGCCCCTATCAGACGCGCCAGTCGCTGGGACAATCCCCAGCCAGGGACAACACCCATATGTACGTGGGTGTCAGCGAATCGAGCCTCGGTAGACGCGATGAGAATGTCGCAAAGCAACGCGATTTCGAAACCGCCGGTTATGGCAAATCCATTGATTGCGCCGATGACTGGCTTGCCTACTGTCATCAGGGCGTCTGCCAGGTCTACGCCACCTGCGCTCTCGCCAGGTTGACCCAGCCCCTGTTGCCCCAATTCTTTCAGGTCCAGCCCAGCCGTGAAGGCCCGACCTGCACCTGTGAGGATAATAACTCTTGTCTCGTCGTCTTCTCGCAATGCCAGAAACGTATCCGTAATGGCGCGTCGCAACTCGACAGACAGCGCATTAAGAGCGTCCGGGCGGTTGAGCGTCACGGTCGTGACATAGTCAGTAGTCTCGGTGAGGACTAGGTTGCTCATAACGTCCCTTGTTCCAGAAGCCTGGCAGTTAAATTCACTGGTCTTCGACTCGTCCTGTTTCTGATTTGTCGGGACGCATATCTGAGGATACCATGTCATCTCGTCTTCTGGCTGGGCCGTCTTCTAAAAACAACACGCTCGCGATGTAGCCCGCGAGACAAAGGCCCTGGGCCCAATCCATGTGAAACAGTCCTTGATAAATAGACCTGTAGAAATAGTCCTTGAGAAATGATCCATGAGAAATACCTTTGTTTTTTGCCTGGTCTGCCTTGTCGCGGGTTGCGGATCAGATCAACCGCAGCCGCAACCCCTGAAAATCAATGTTGTGTCGTCGCACGCAGACCTGGTTACAGGTGGTGACATGTTGGTGAGCGGCCTTCCTGCTGACCTGAGTCTGTTCGTGAATGGCAACCCGGTTATCACCGAGGAGCGCGATGGCAGCGTGCTTGTCTCTGGTCTGCCCCTGGGCTCGCATGATCTGGTTGGCATGATGCGCGGCAATGAAATCCTGCGGCACAGATTTACCAATTACCCTATCGAGGGACCCGTCATCTCAGGGCCACACCAGCAACCATTTTTCTGTGAAACCGAGGCGTTCGACATTGGTCCCGGCGCTGGCAAACTTGGAGCCGCTAGCCAACCTGATTGTCATGTCGAACGCCGCTTTGACGGTTTTCAAGCGATTGCGGATGGCAGTTTTGTTCTCGCTACAGACAAGCCCGCAAATGTCATGGTAGAAACAGGCGTGATTAATCGCGCAATTTTCCAGGTTGCGATGCCCGAGAACTGGAACGGTAAACTGATCTATGCGTTTGGTGGCGGCTGTCGCAGCGGGTGGTATCGCCAGGGAAGCACCACTGGCGGAGTGCTGCAGGCCCCAATGCTCCAACGAGGATTTGCTGTTGCAAGCGCGTCGCTGAATGTATTCGGCGTCAACTGCAATGACCTGTTGGCAGCCGAAACCATGATGATGGTAAAGGAACACTTCATTGAGCAGTACGGTGTGCCACAGTTCACCATAGGGTATGGCTGCTCCGGTGGGTCATACCAGTCACACCAGATTGGCGACAATTATCCCGGACTGCTGGATGGCATTCTGGTCGGCTGCAGTTTTCCCGAGGTGGGACATGCCATGCTGACAGTACTCGTGGATGGCAGATTGCTGAAAAGGTACTTCGAATTTGCAAACACAACTGGCAAGGTGACATGGACGCCGGCGGAGCAACTGGCAGTCACCGGGTTTGCCAGCGAAGCGGCGCACGAACAGGCTTCGAATGGTGCTGCCAGGATCACCTCCATCGTCCAGGACGACTGGCCATCAGCAGAATTTGCGCCAGTTGTCCCTGCTGCCGCAAAATTTGACCTTGCTACCAATCCAGCAGGTGCAAGGCCAACCGTGTTTGACCACACGGTTAACGTCTACGGCGTAGATCCCGCTACTGGCTACGCGCGCTGGCCGCTTGATAACCGGGGCTTGCAGTATGGACTGCAAGCCTATCAACAGGGGTTGATTACAGCAGAACAGTTTGTGCACCTAAACGAACATGTTGGCGGTCTGGATCGCAATGGGCAGTTTTCACCAATACGGATTACCCACGATGAGGACGCCACGCGTGCGGCATATGAAAGCGGTCGCATACTGGACGGAGGTTTCGGGCTTAACGAGATGCCGATCATTGACTATCGGGCATGGGTCGATGACCGCTTAACCGGTGACACTCACCTCGAATATCATACCTATAGCACCCGATCGCGACTCCTGACTGCCAATGGCAACATAGATAATCATGTGGTGCTGACAGAAGATGGTCTCTGCAACACCTGCTCTCTGTTCAGCCTGAATTCAACCGTTCTGTCTGGTGCGCTGGACTCACTCGATGAATGGCTCGTGGCTATCAAAGCCGATCGTGATCCCGGTACACAGCAACACAGGGTTCGACGAAATCGTCCGCCTGGTTTAGTGGACAGTTGCTGGATTAACGGTGTGAAACATGAGGAAACCCAGCAAATGAACGGCGGCCGATGTAATGAGGCGTTTCCAACTTTCACCTTCCCCCGTTTTGTTGCGGGCGCACCGATCGCCAACAATATTGTAGCCTGTGCGCGACGGCCACTTTCACCAGGTGACCTGGCGAATTTGTCTTTCGAACAGCAATCAAGGATGGAGAAACTGTTTGCCGATGGCGTTTGTGACTGGACTTCTGAAGGTGAGGGCCAGACCCGCCTGAAAACAACCTGGTGGCGGGTTGCCGTAAACTGATAATGCCAGTGGACGGATCAGGGGCAGGCAGGTCCGCCCCTTTCACGGGACTGGCTGGTATCCTCAGGCACTAGCCAGTAAGGCACTAGCTGGCAGGCGCATCGCCTTCATTGACAGGGACAACATTGACAGGGACAACCGTGAATGTTTTTCGGATGAGGCGCGCGTTTTTGTGCCAAACCTCAAACACCCATTCACCCGGTATCATTTCCCACTCCTCGTCGAACGCATAACCATAAAAATCCCGATGTCCGATACGTATTTTTCGATCCTCGCGGGACTCCGTCCAGGATCTGCCACCCGGTCGCTGTAGCCCCTCACCAGGAAACCGGATGACGTTTGTAACATTCATCTCGGCACCTTTGGGTGAACTGTTGATAACGTACTGAAAACCAAAATTGGTGCCCAGAGAGGCAGGGATCGTGTTGGTGAATTCAACAAAACGCACGCCCTGAACACCATCCGCTGCAGGTGCGCGCGCTGAAAAGCCCGTCTGGCGCTGGCTACTGGCTGCTTTGAAGATTCCATAGCCGGTAATCTCAGCAGCACGTATTCGTAAATCGCTTGCTGTCGCAACAGACGCGAGCAGCACCACAACACAAGAAATAATCAGGTCTCGCATCACAGTTCCTGGTCTGGATCTATCGTTAACTTAGCAGAAAGGATGGCAAAGTTGCGAACCTAAACTGTTTGTTCATGTCCAATGTGGGGCAAAGGTAAGACAAAACCGGCATTAGCTATCGGCAAAAACAGTGGATAGCGATATTAACCTGCTTGCTTTTGCCGGTGCCAACCGTAAACTTTTGATTTGATGTTTTCACACCCTGAAAGGAGTTAAGTTCCATGGCTGACGCCCAATTTGTAACCGCTGATCGTCATTCGACAGTTGTTGCGACCAACAAGGTACTGCGCAACACCTATATGTTGCTCTCCATGACACTGCTCTTCAGTGCAGCCATGGCTGCCACTGCAATGGCAATGGATGTCCAGCACATGGGATTCTTGCCACTGATCGTCGCTTTTGGAGTGATGTTTGCCATTAGCAAGTTTCGTAATAGCGTTTGGGGCCTGGCACTGACATTCGTATTTACGGGTATCCTGGGATTTTCGCTTGGACCCATCCTTAACCTGTACATGGCCACTGCTGCAGGCACCCAGACGGTTATCACCGCGGCTTCACTGACCGGTATGATTTTTCTTTCCCTGTCAGGCTACACGCTGGTCACCAAGAAAGACTTTTCGTTCATGAGCGGCTTCCTGATGACCGGGATGTGGGTTGTCATTGGCGCTATGCTGCTGATGTTTGTTGGCTCATTCTTCGGATTCTATGTGTCCGGTCTGCACCTCGCATTGTCGGCTGCCATTGTTATCCTGATGTCCGGTTTCATTCTGTACGACACCAGCAGGATTCTTAATGGTGGTGAAACCAACTACATCATGGCGACCGTCTCGTTATACCTCAGCATCTACAACCTTTTTGTCAGCCTGCTGCAGTTGCTTGGTGTTTTTGGTGGCGACGATTAATCCGATCGAGTCATTCGATTAAGCAAGGCGACGGTGTAAAACGATCAGCTAATTCCTAGCAAGCTGGTCCTGGTCATAGGAAAACGGCCCCGGCATGGTTATCATGCCGGGGCTTTTTTTGTTCTGAGCAATAAAAATGAAGTTTGCGATAGTTGTCCACGGTGCGCCCTATTCCTCAGAGTCCTCACACTCCGCACTCCACTTCATCGAAGCAGCGCTTGGCAGTGGCCATACGATCTATCGTGTGTTCTTCTATCACGATGGCGTTTACAACGCCTCCGCACTGCTTGCACCGCCCCAGGACGAGTGGGATCTCGGTACTCGCTGGCAGGCGCTGGCAGATCAGGAGATTGACCTTGTGGTCTGTATTGCCTCATCGTTGCGTCGCGGTATGCTGAATGAGCGCGAAGCAGATCGGTACGAAAGAGAGCAGCATAATGTTGCGCCAGGGTTTAGTGTTTCCGGGTTGGGCCAGTTAATTGATGCCACCCTGAACGCTGATCGAACCATCACATTTGGCGCCTGAGATTCTGATTCAATGAAAAGTCTCTTAATAGTCCAGTCGCACGCACCACATGGCACCCTGTTTGGTCAGGAAGGACTCGATGCTGCGTTAATGGCCTCAGCGTTTGTCACCTGCCGAATCCTGCTGCTTGGCGACGGAATTTACCAGGTACTGGAGGGACAGAACACGACTGCACTTGGCACCAAAAACTACTCTGTCACCTACCAGGCACTTAACGACTACGGGGTGACAGATATTTTCTGTAGCGAAACTGATCTTGCGACGCGCGGTCTTGAAACAGCAGACCTGTTGGTGCACGTCACGCCACTTACTGATACTGATGTTGGTGAACTCATGCGCAATCACGAAGTTGTCCTCAGCTTTTAGGAAGCCTCTGCATGCCGCTTATTCTGCACACCGTTAACAAGTCGCCCTATGCCAGCACCGCGCTTGCTGCTTGCCAGCGCTTTATGCTTCCCGGGGATGCCCTGCTTCTATTGGAGGATGGCATCTATGCGGCGGTAGCAACCAATGAGCCCGGCGTATTTGATTCGCCCGGTCCTGTATATGCGATACATGCTGACGTCAGCGCACGGGGGCTTGAATCCCGCTTGCTTCCGGGCATCACACTCATCGACTACACAGGCTTTGTGCAGCTTTGTACAGAATATGACAGCGTTAAGAACTGGTCGTGATGTTGCCCGGAGTTGATAAGGAAGGCTTTCTTCGAAACCTCGATGACTGGACGCCGGAAGTAGCGGTCCTGCTTGCCGAGGCTGATAACATAGCGCTAACAGACGCACACTGGTGCATTATCAATATTGCTCGCGACTACTATGCACGCTATCAAATTGCGCCTGCAACCCGGGTACTGGTAAAAATTGTGCGTGAACAGCTTGGGCCAGACAAAGGCCAGAGCATTTACCTGATGCAGCTTTTTACGGGCAAACCGGCGAAGCTGGTCAGCAAGATTTCTGGCCTACCCAAACCTGCTAACTGCGATTGATCGTTGCAGCAGGATTCAGCACCTCATAGAGAGAGACCACTTCGCCGACAATCGTGAGGGTCGGGCGACTGATCGACTGCTGCTTGACCAGCGCCACAATATTTCTGAGCGTTCCCGCTATTACCTGCTGATCTGGTGTGGTGCCTTTCGAGATGATCGCCACCGGTGTCTCCGGGTCACGACCAGCATTGATCAGATTGCTGCAAATAACGTCCAACCCGCCAAGTCCCATGTAAAACACAATTGTCTGATTCTGGTGCGCAAATTCTTGCCATGCCAACTGCACGTCACCGTTTTTCGGATGCCCGGTCACAAAGCGAACGGATTGGGAATAGTCGCGATGGGTCAGAGGAATGCCAGCGTAGGCAGCGCATCCGGTGGCCGCGGTGATGCCGGGTACGACGGTAAATGGGATATCCTTTTCGACCAGCGTGCTGAGTTCTTCTCCGCCTCGACCGAAAATAAACGGGTCACCGCCTTTCAGGCGCAACACGCGCTGGCCGCTCTGCGCCAGACGCACCAGCATTTCATTGATGGTTTCCTGACTGGTCGATTCACCCCCCCCCTGCTTGCCAACATAATGTCGGGCTGCATCGCGCCTGACTCTGTCAAGTACCGCATCAGGTACCAGGCTGTCGTAGAGCACAACATCGGCTTTCTGCATAAGCTGGAGCGCTTTTAGGGTCAACAAATCAGGATCACCCGGACCTGCACCGACCAGGTAAACCTCGCCACCCCCAGATTTGCTGCTCTCCGCATTCAGGAAGCGATCTGCTGCCACAAAATCGCCTTGCATGGCCCGTTCGGCGCCGGGTGACGCCATAAACTGTTCGATGTGTTTGCGACGTGCATCCAGATCGGCAAAGCGGTGTTTGAGGGCGACTCGTCTGTCCGCGAGGTACTTGCCCAATCGGCTGTATCCTGCGCCAAGCAACCCTTCCAGCATCTCTCTGATCGAGCGTGTCAGAACCGGTGACCCACCCCCGGTTGAGATCGCAACCACAACCGGTGAGCGATCCACTATCGCGGGGAAAATGACGCTACACAAATCTGGCTGATCCACCACGTTAACAGGAAGTTGTCGTTTGCCCGCCTCTATCGAGACACGTTCATTGATCTCCCGGTTTGCCGTCGCGGCAATCACCAGTGCAGCACCTTCCAGATCGGCAGGCTCAAAAGTGCGCAGCAGCAGCGTATGTGAATCTGTGCCAAGTAAGTCGCGCAGCCTGTCATCAATCTCCGGTGCAACTACCTTGATGTGTGTCCCGGCACGGATAAGAAGCTCCGCCTTGCGATACGCAACCTCTCCGCCACCTACCAGTAGACAGGTACGCCCTTTCAAATCAAAAAAAAGCGGGAAGTAGTCCAACTTAATTCACCAAAGTACCGGGATCAGCGCCATTAACGCAGCTGAATCGCAGAAATACCGTTCATGTAACCCTGCAGCGCCTGCGGGATACGAATGGAGCCATCAGGCTGCTGGTAGTTTTCCATCACGGCTACCAGCGTTCTGCCCACGGCCAGACCTGAGCCGTTGACCGTGTGTATGAGTTCCGGTTTGTTGGTGGCAGGATTTCGCCATCTGGCCTGCAGGCGACGTGCCTGGAAATCAAGGAAGTTGCTGCAGGACGAAATCTCGCGATAGCGTTGCTGACCGGGCAACCATACTTCCAGATCGTAAGTTCGCGCCGAGGCAAAGCCCAGATCGCCACCGCACAGATCAACCACACGGTATGGCAGATCCAGCTTTTGCAGAATCAACTCTGCATGCCCCGTCAGTTCATCATGGGCAGTCCATGAGTTCTCCGGCGCAACAAGCTGAACGAGTTCAACCTTGTCAAACTGGTGCTGACGGATCATGCCTTTGGTGTCCTTG
This sequence comes from uncultured Pseudomonadales bacterium, assembly GCA_964351065.1. Classification (GTDB taxonomy): domain Bacteria; phylum Pseudomonadota; class Gammaproteobacteria; order Pseudomonadales; family Azotimanducaceae; genus JANQJA01. The sequence continues at coordinate 5,047 of CAYGNA010000066.1, read as the reverse complement.
CCATAACTGCCGGCTTCACTGCGAAAGCATGGTGTATGACAAACAAATTTCATGGGCATTTGGTCGGCATCAATTATCTGGTCCCGGACCATATTGGTGACTGGCACTTCAGCAGTAGGAATCAGGTAATAGTTACGTTCATCGTCCAGCCGAAACAGATCTTCGCCAAATTTCGGGAGCTGACCGGTGCCTATCAGCGATTTATCGTTGACGATGTAAGGTACGTAAATCTCCTCGTAGCCGTTTTCTCTGGTGTGCACATCAAGCATGAACTGAACCAGTGCTCGATGCAGGCGAGCCAACTCGCCGCGCATGACAACAAACCTTGATCCGGCAATTCTCGCGGCGGATTCAAAGTCCAGCATGTTGCTGGTTGCTGCCAGATCGACGTGATCCAGGGTTTCAAATTCGAAGGCTGTCGGATCACCCCAGCGGCGCAATTCCACATTATCGTCTTCCGATTTACCAACCGGCACGTCTGCGTGCGGCAGGTTCGGTACAGCAAGGAGCAAGGCATCGATCTCACCTTGTACCTGATCAAACGAGGTTTTGGCACTTTCGAGCTCTGTCCCCAGATTGCTGACCGCATCCAGCAGCGGCGCAATATCTTCACCCCTCGCCTTGGCCTGGCCAATTGCCTTTGACTTGGTATTGCGTTCGGCCTGCAGCGCCTCCGTTCGGACCTGCACCTGCTTGCGTTCTTCTTCGAGGCGCGTGATTGCTGCGACGTCAAGCTCAAAGTGTTTCTTGCGTAGCTGTGTTGCCACGCCTTCGGGATCGTTTCTGATAAGTCGGGGGTCTAGCATTCGAGTATCGCGTTCCGGGCTGTCGAAGGGGCGCAATCTTACCAGAGAAGGTGCACGCTGGGCATTTTAGCCAGGTAACTGTCGCGCCAGTACAAGACCAAGGGCGGCTGCCAGCACACAGATGATTACGCTGCTACCCACATAGACCAGGGCAGCGCCAGCCCGCCCCTCCTCAAACAGCGCCAGTGTCTGCAGTGAGAATGTCGAGAACGTTGTAAATGCGCCCAGAAAACCAACAATGAGAATAGAGCGCCAGACGGGAGGCAGCAACGCACGTTCAACCAGCAGCACAAAAATGATGCCAATCAGGAATGACCCAGCCACGTTGACGATCAGGGTACCGTAGGGAAAATTGGTACCAAACAGGATGTTACAGGCATGGGCGACACCGTGACGGGCCATGGCTCCGACGGCGCCACCAAGGCCTATAGCAACAATTTCATTCATGACCTTCTCCCGGGCGTTTGCTATCGCTGTACCGCTGAAATTCACTCGCCTCGTTTAGCTTGCGCAAATACTTCAGCTTCTCGCGAATCTGTTTCTCCAGGCCGCGATCAACCGGCTCGTAATAGCGTGTGCCATCCAGTTCAGCAGGCAAGTAAGACTCACCGGGTACAAAAGCTTCGTCAAAGTTATGGGCATACTGGTAGTCGGCCCCATGTCCCATTTCTTTCATCAGTCGGGTTGGCGCATTCCTGATGTGCAGGGGTACTTCATACGAAGGCTTTGATGACGCATCCGCCATCGCCGCGCCAAACGCGGTATAGACCGCGTTACTTTTTGCCGCGGTAGCAAGGAAAACAATTGCCTGGGCAATGGCCAGCCCACCTTCTGGACTGCCGAGGCGCTGTTGCACATCCCAGGCATTTAATGCCAACTGGAGTCCTCGGGGATCAGCATTACCAATGTCCTCACTGGCCATACGCACGACCCGGCGCGCGATGTAGAGTGGATCACAACCACCATCAAGCATGCGTGCAAACCAGTAAAGGGCCGCATCAGGAGACGATCCCCGCACTGCCTTGTGCAGTGCTGATATCTGGTCAAAAAAGAGATCACCACCCTTATCGAAACGCCGAAAATCTGACCCCAGCAACTCCTGTAGAACGCGATCGTCCAGCACATTATCACTCACGAGATCCGACGCAACTTCCAGCAGGTTTAGTGCCCGCCTGGCATCGCCGTCTGCAGCAACCGCCAGTTTTCGCAAAATCTCCGTAGAGACTTCGATATTCAAGCTGCCAAGCCCTCTTTCTGGATCAGTGAGGGCGCGCTCGAGGACAGCAACAAGCGCGTCTTCATCGAGTGACGTGAGCTTATAAACTCGTGCCCGTGACAAGAGGGCGTTGTTTAACTCGAATGACGGGTTTTCGGTTGTAGCACCGACAAAAATGACAGTGCCATCTTCCACATAAGGCAGGAACGAATCCTGTTGGGACTTGTTAAACCTGTGCACTTCATCGACAAACAGCAGCGTCTTTTTGCCGCTCATCTGCTGTGCCTGCTCTGCAGCAAGAATTGACTGGCGAATCTCTTTCACACCGGACAGCACGGCAGAAATAGGCTCAAAGCGGACATTACAGAGGGCTGCAATCATTCTGGCCAGGGTAGTCTTGCCCACACCCGGCGGCCCCCAAAAGATCATGGAATGCAGCACGCCACCGTCAATTGCCTCACGCAGTGGCTTACCCGGTGCAAGCAGGTGTGACTGACCACAAAAATCATCGAGAGAAACAGGCCGCATGCGTGCTGCCAGCGGTTCAAATCCTGGTTTGGTCTCAAAAAGCGACATCAGGCCGGTGGGCGATCGTCAATGACATCCACGCCGTCCGGAATCAAAAACTGAAACCGTTTCAAGTCCGGGTCGGTATTGGTTTGTGGCTCTGTAAAACTGATTCGGGTTTGCTGGCCCATGGCGTCAGTGATGGTGATGGCCGTGGGCAGTCTCTCTGTAAACTCGACAGTCAGCGTTTCAAACAGCGTGGCCTGTGATTTTGGTGTGAGAACAAAATACCGCAGCGCCTCTTCCTCAAAATAACTGACGTTATAGGCGGCAACCACCGCTGCGCTGTCGCCGCCAAGCAGAAGGATAGGCACCTGTTCCACGTTTTTATCCAGCGGTTGGATGATCACCTGTTCAAGATCCGCATCGAACGACCAGAAGTCATTACCATCAGAGACCAGTGTCTGGGCAAATGGTGCCTCAGTCTCAATACGAAATCTGGCAGGACTAGCTACCCAGAGGTGTCCCTGGTTTTCTTGCAGCACCCTCCCATCAGTCGACAATGTCAATTGAGTGAAAGCTGCATCCATTGAGGTCAGGGCTGCCAGTTCGGCTGCCAGCAGGGTTGCCGGACTGGAATCTTCAGGCAAAGATTCTGTCGCCTGGACCCCGGGAATACAGAGGCCAGCCCATAACAGGACAAGCCAGCACCACCTATTTCGGTGCAGCATTAGCCAGCACCTCTCGGGAACCATTTGAGTTCATTTCACTGACCACGCCACTTTGCTCCATCGACTCAATCATCCGCGCAGCCCGGTTGTAACCAATGCGCAACTTGCGCTGGACTGACGATATCGAAGCCCGGCGAGTTTCCGTCACAAACTGAACTGCCTCATCATACAGTGGGTCCTGTTCATCCCCTTCTCCGTCGCCGCCATCGCGGGCGGCAATACCCTGGAAAACCTCGGCATCGGTACGCGATTCAAGGATTCCATCAAGATAATTGGGTGCTCCCAGTTCTTTCCAACTCTCGACCACGCGATGCACTTCATCATCGTCAACAAATGCACCGTGTACCCGCATCGGGATGGGTGAACCTGCTGGCAGGTACAGCATGTCACCGTGCCCCAGCAATTGTTCCGCGCCGCCCTGATCCAGGATGGTGCGGGAATCGACTTTGGAGGATACCTGAAAAGCAATACGGGTCGGGATGTTTGCCTTGATCAGCCCCGTGATCACGTCAACCGAGGGACGCTGGGTTGCCAGTATGAGGTGGATACCTGCAGCCCTGGCCTTCTGGGCGATCCGGGCGATCAGCTCTTCCACCTTTTTGCCTACGATCATCATCATGTCGGCAAATTCATCAATGATGACAACAATATAGGGGAGTGTTTCAAGGTCAGGTGCTTCCTGCCCTTCCAGGTCTTCAAGCGGTGAAGGCTGCCAGAGTGGATCTTTTATGGGTTCGCCAGCCTTCTCTGCGTCTTTGACCTTGCGATTGAAGCCACCAATATTCCGTACCCCCATCGCTGCCATTAGTCGATACCGCCGCTCCATTTCGGCGACCGACCAGCGCAGAGCGTTCGCCGCATCTTTCATATCAGTCACGACAGGCGTCAACAGGTGCGGAATGCCTTCGTAAACGGCAAGCTCCAACATCTTGGGATCTACCATGATCAGGCGAACATCCTCTGGGGATGCCTTGAACAATAGCGAGAGGATCATGGCGTTCAGACCAACCGACTTTCCTGACCCCGTGGTACCGGCCACCAGCATATGTGGCATCTTCTGCAGGTCGACAACCACTGGCTGGCCAGAAATGTCATGCCCGAGTGCCAGGCTGAGTGGCGAATGGGAAGTGTCGTATGCCTTGGATTTGAGTACTTCACTGAGGCGGACCATCTCCCTGTCGACATTGGGTATTTCAATACCAATCACTGGTTTGCCAGGAATCACCTCAACCACACGTACACTTATCACCGCCAGCGATCTGGCCAGGTCCTTCACCAGACCGGAAATTCGGCTGACCTTGACACCTGCGGCCGGTTGAACTTCAAAGCGGGTGATCACAGGACCCGGATACACAGCCACAACTTCTGCATCAACGTTGTAATCTTTAAGCTTGAGTTCCAGCAGACGTGACATGGCCTCGAGATCCTCAGGTGAATAGCCTGATTCTCGATTGGGATCGGCTGGATCCAGCAATTGCAGCGCAGGCAGGCCATCAACGGCAGAAACTTTGAACAGGTTACCCTGCCGCTCTCGCTCTGCCCGTTCACTCACTTCCGGTTTTTTGGGTGGTGCAGCTTCGATCTTTACAGCCGGACGCGTCTGATTACGCTCCACCTGTTTTTCCAGCGCCACACGACGATGCTCTGTGGTTTCCCTTACCTCAGCTTTTTCCTCTCGCCATCGACGATACTTCTCCCAGGCATGGACGGAATTTTCAAACCCCACCAGTACACGCCGGCCAGTAGCATCCATGACCTCCAGCCAGCACACATCGATAACCGCCGTG
>CAYGNA010000065.1:0-13949 GCA_964351065.1 uncultured Pseudomonadales bacterium | reverse complement strand
GCGCCTGACCCGGTTCAAACCTTCGAACACGTCGCCGGTGAGGATCAGCATCAATTTGTTTCCTTCACTCTGTAGCTGGATATCACAATCAATCAGTTCCGCTGCAAGCAGCGCACGAATTTCAGCTTCATTCATCGTAAGCCCATCCTTTTATTGCGGCGGCGCCGGTTAGCCACTGCGCCTGTCAGCCGCAGTGCCGCTGGAAAAGTGCGCAATAATAACACGCCGAAACCGGCTCCGGCGCGCACAAAGCAAATGTGCGCGGGCCAGTTTCATCGCCTGTTACTCAAACGGGACAATGTCCGATACACCACAAACCTCAGCAATTTTGAGAAGGTTAGGTGGTGCGTTGACGAACTTGATTGGTTTGGACAGTTTTTCTGCCCGTCTTTGCCAGGCAATCAATAACGCTATTACAGCGGAACCCTCAACCTCGCTGCCTCCCAGGTCAATGACAACTGCCGAGGCATCTTCAATCAGGTCTTCACCGCTTGCTTTGCAGGCTGCAACCGACGTGACGTTCAGTTGCCCGGTGACATTGATGGTGCCGTCCGGGTCAAGGTTGAGTTCAGGCGCTGACATCGACGTCCCAGTTCTGTATGACCTTGTCTATATCGTTGCCGTACTGTTGCATGTAGTTTGCAAACTGTGACCGGAACTGCAGGCCGAGGTTAATACCCTCAACAACAACGTTCCGCAGTTTCCATTTGCCATCAACCAGTGCAAGCGTGTAAACAACGGGGTAAACAGCACCGGTTTTGCCGTAAACCTCCAGTTCAACAGTTGCCCTGCCATCCGAAGGTGGTGTTGCGAGCGGCTTGACCTCAACTCGCTGGTTGTCAAACTCGACGAGCGCATTGGAATAGGTCCGGACCAGTTCCGTCTGGAACTTGACAGCAAATGCAGCTTGCTGCTCTTCGGTCGCACGCCGGTAATACTTGGCCATGACACCGCGAGCGAATCCATCAAAGTCAATAAAGGGCGCCAGAGATTTTTCGACTTCCGCAAAAAACTTTTCCGGGTCATCACTAAACAATGGTTGGACTTCGATCAACTTGGCAAGCAGTTGGTCGGTCGCGTCGCGCACCGTCTGATAAGGATCGGGGGTCGCTTCAGCGTGTGCCAACAGCGGCGAAAGCAGCAGTGCCAGCATGAGACTTCTGAAAATCATGTCTTTTCTCCCTTAGAACTTGTTTAACAGGAATTTGCCTATCAGTTCCTCCAGCACGACCGCAGATTGCGTGTCACGAATCTCGTCGCCCTCTTTCAGGAACTCCTCTTCGGCGCCGATACTGAGGCCAATGTATTTGCCGCCCAGTAAACCCTCGGTAAGAATTGCGGCAGTCGTGTCCTTACTGATTTCATTGACATCCGCCTGTATATCCATCTCAACGCGCGCCATGAACGTCCGCTGATCAAGGGTAATACTGGATACCTGTCCCACCGTGACGCCAGCGATTGTCACCTTTGACCTTTCGACAAGCCCACCGATGTTCTCGAACATCGCGTGCACGCTGTAGGTACTGGCTTCAGACCCCGGACTAAAGCCGCTGACTCGCACCGCAAGGATAGCGAGTGAAATAAGCCCCGCCATCAAAAAAGCGCCAACGACAATTTCAATACTTCTCATTTGCATAGCTTTGCTACCTCAAGGCTACAGCTGGAACATAACCAGCGTGAGGAAAAAGTCCAGGACAAGAACCGCAACCGATGAGTGAACCACCGTACGGGTTGTCGCGGCGGAGATCCCCTCTGATGTCGGTTCCGCGTCATAGCCCTGGTATACCGCAATCCAGGTGACAACCAGACCAAATACCACCGATTTGATAATGCCCTTCAGGACATGCGACTTGAAGTCCACGCCGTCCTGCATGGTTGCCCAGAATGCGCCTTCATAGACGCCCAGCCAATCAACCCCGACCAGTGAGGCACCCCAGATCCCGACCACACTGAACATCAACGCAAGAATAGGCATGGAGATAAAGCCCGCCCACAGCCGCGGCGCCACGATTCTCTGCAGGGGGTCGACACCGATCATTTCCATGCTGCTAAGCTGTTCGGTTGCTTTCATAAGGCCGATTTCTGCCGTTACCGCTGAGCCAGCACGACCAGCAAACAGGAGTGCTGATACAACCGGGCCAATTTCCATCACCAGCACCAACGCAACGCCGAGCCCAAGCGCGCTCTCTGACCCGTACTTGACCAATTGGTTGTATCCCTGCAGGGCGAGCACGGCACCAATAGAAAAACCGGACAACACAACAATCACGACTGACAAGACACCAAGCTGATAAATTTGCCGGATCACCAGTGGGAGATGGGCGAGTCTTGGTCTGCGCCAGACTGCATCCCACCAGAGCGCACCCGCTCGTCCCAGCAATTCAAGCAGGGAGAGGCAATATCGTCCAAGGCGTCTTAGCAGCGAAGACATTTACCAGCGCCACCGGGTTTGTGCTTCGCTTTGCAGCAGTTCCTCTTTATAGTCTGCCGCGGGATAGTGGAAGGGCACAGGTCCATCCGGCAGTCCCTGAATGAACTGTTTGACCCGGGGCGAGACATCCCCCTCAAGCAACTGGTCGGGCGCACCAGCACCAATAACCTTGCCATCAGAAATAATATAGATCAGGTCGGCGATACTGGCCGTCTCACGAATGTCGTGGGAAACAATGATACTCGTCATTCCAAAAACGCGGTTCAAGGTCTGGATCAGGTCCACGATGACCCCCATTGCGATCGGATCGAGACCCGCGAAGGGTTCATCGTACATCATGATCCGCGGATCAAGCGCAATGGATCGGGCCAGTGCAACCCGCCTTGTCATGCCACCAGAGAGTTCGGACGGAAACAGCTTACTGGCACCACGCAGCCCAACTGACTGAAGCTTGATCAGCACCAGGTCGCGAATCATGTCTTCCGGCAGATTGGTATGAATTCGAAGTGGAAAAGCGACGTTGTCAAAAACCGAAAGGTCAGTGAAGAGTGCACCACTTTGGAACAGCATCCCCATCGATTTGCGAATCTCAAACAGCTCTTGTCGCGAAAGGTCTGGAATGGACTGACCGTCAACCAGTACTTTGCCGCTGTCTGGCTTGAGTTGACCACCAATCAGTCTCAGCAGCGTCGTCTTGCCCGTGCCGCTGGGGCCCATGATTGCGACAATTTTTCCTTCGGGCACAACGAGAGAGACGCCGTCAAAAATGCGCCGCTGGCCGCGACTGAAAGTCACGTTCTCAACGATGATCTGGTGCTTGTCCAACCTGGACTCTCTCCCGAATGTGGCGCACTTTAGACTAGTTTTGGGCAATTATCTAACGCCGTCTGGCATAGAACATTCACCTTGCATTGCCATGGGTTTACACATTTAATTGACCGCTTGTTTTTTGGTCAGCGAACCTCTCGGCGTATGCTGTTACTTAGCGTTGCACTTTTGGCGGGCTTTCTCGTGTTGTTTAAGAGTGCAGACTATTTTGTAATTGGTGCAGTCGCAACTGCAAACAATCTCAAGATTTCTCCAATGGTTATTGGCTTGACGGTGGTCGCACTCGGCACCTCTGCGCCTGAGATTTTTGTTGCAGCGGCATCTTCACTGCGCGGCGAAGCGGAACTTGCCGTTGGCAATGCAATCGGCTCAAACATCGCCAATATTGGTCTGGTGCTTGGCATCACGGCGATTCTGGTGCCGCTCCAATTCAGACCCGAAACACTCAGGAAGGACCTGCCGGTACTGATCTTTGTCACACTCTGCGCCGGTGCTGCACTCATCGACCACAAACTCGGTATCTGGGATGGCCTGCTCCTTTTTGTCGGGCTTTGCCTGTTCCTGCTGAGAGTCGCACTCGAACACAAGGGTCAAAAAGACTCGATGGAGCTGGTGGCAGAAATAGCAGATATGGACGAGATCCCCACCATGTCAACAGCCCGGGCGTTTGCGCTGCTTGCCGGCAGCCTAATTTTTCTGCTCCTGTCGGCTGAATTACTGGTCTGGGCGGTGGTGCAGATTGCCCAGCGTATGGGCGTCAGCGAAATGGTAATCGGCCTGACGGTCATCGCGGTCGGCACGAGCCTGCCAGAGTTGGTTGTGTCCGTCACAAGCGCCCTGAAACACCAGACCGACCTCGCCATTGGTAACATTGTCGGCTCAAATATTTTCAATCTGCTCGCCGTGCTCAGCATCCCCGCCGTGCTTGCCCCCAGCCAGTTCGACACGTCGCTTTTATATCGCGACTACGTGGTGATGCTTGCCATGACGCTGTTGCTCGTTGTGTTTGCCTATGGCATCGCCGGCAGATCACGTATCACTCGACTGGAGGGCGGATTCCTGATCCTTGCCTGGTTCTTCTACCTGGGCACCCTCTATTTCACGGCTACCGGCGCCGCTATCTAGGACGAAAGCTACTCCCAGGCCGTTAGAAAATACCCGGTCGAAGATACTTTGTGGGACCAGACTCGGTCAGACCAGACTCGGTCAGACCAGACTCGGTCGGACCAGACTCGGCAGACAGATAGCAGGTGAGCCAATACCTGATGAGAAAACTCATGGTTTGTCCGCTACAATCTGAACCTAATGTACGCTTTGCGAATCAGACATGGAATGAGCAGACTTCTTTTGTCAAAGACCCGCCACCAAACACTCGGCTATGCGGGAAAGATTAACAGTGAACAATAGGCTTATTGTCCTTGCTGGCTTCGTCCTGTTGGTCGCACTGTCGATCAACTGGGTCATTGAACTTGGTGAAACCCCGCCAGTCGTACCGACCGATACCCAGAATGACCCTGATCTTTACATGGTCAACGCGAAGATTACCCAGTTCTCGGCAGAAGGACAGCGCCAACACCAGATTAATGCTGCCAGGATGACCCACTTTCCACTGACAGATGTCACTACCATGCACGTCCCGAACGTATTCCTCTTTTCTGGCAACAAGGATACACCCTGGGAGATTATCGCCTTGAACGGCCGCCTGCTACCGCAATCACAGTTACGCCAGGAAGTTGTGGAACTCTGGGATCAGGTTGTTGCCGTCAGAGATAAGCCGAACGGAGATTTTGTCAACATTCAGACAGAGAACATGAAAATTTACCCTCATCGGGACTATGCAGAGACGGCAGCCAGGGTCACCATCGATAATTCCTCTGGTCGAACAACCGCTGGCGGCGGCATGAAAGCGTGGTTTGAGGAAGGTAGGTTCGAGTTTTCGCGAAGCAAAACCGATCGCGTTCTGACAATTGTCGCGCCCAGTGCTTCGCAGGGTGATTGACCCAGCCCGTTGGGATAGAATCCGCTGATGAAATATCTGCAACTTGCTCTTTGCCTTGCTCTCGTTTGCCTTAATGGTACAAACGCGTTCGCCCTGAAAGCTGATCAGGAGCAACCCATCAAGATTGAGGCTGATGCCGCAACTGTTGATGAAAAAAACGGGGTCTCCACCTACCGGGGGAATGTCACGGTTAACCAGGGCTCACTCTTCATCTCTGCCGACGAGGTTCAAATCCATTCAACCGACAACGAAGTCGTCCGGATCGTCGCCAAGGTTCCCTTAAGCGCCCTGGAATTGGTTCACTATGAACAGTTGCCTGACAATGACGACCTCATTTCGGGTAACGCCAGAACCATTGTCTATTTTGTAAAAGAAGAGCGACTGGAGTTTCTCGGTGAGGCAATTCTGCGGCAGGCTGACGCCAAATCGTTTTCGGGCGAGACCATTCAATACAGCGTCACCGATTCGCGTGTGAACGCAGAAAGCAGTGGAGACCGCAGAGTCATCACGACAATCCCTCCACGCCAGAACTGATTGCCAGACATGCATCTATTAACAGCGGAACACCTTGCCAAGAGCTATCGCGGACATACGGTCGTGGCTGACGTCACGCTGTCGATCACCAGTGGCCAGGTGGTAGGTCTGCTCGGCCCAAACGGTGCTGGCAAAACAACCTGTTTTTATATGATTGTCGGCTCTATCAAGGGTGACGCTGGTCGAATACTGTTTGACGACAAGGACATTACGCCAAAGCCAATGCACGAACGCGCGCGGGCCGGTATCGGGTATCTTCCCCAGGAGCCCTCGGTCTTTCGGAAACTGAGTGTAGCCGACAATATCATGGCGATACTGGAAACCAGGCGTGAGTTGTCAGCGGTGGGACGCCGGGAAAAACTGGAATCTCTGCTGGCAGAGTTTCATATTGATCACATTCGCAACAATATGGGTATGGCGCTTTCCGGTGGTGAGCGGCGCCGTGTCGAGATTGCGCGGGCTCTTGCGACAGAACCCGCATTTATGCTCCTGGACGAACCCTTCGCCGGCGTGGATCCGATCTCCGTGCATGACATCAAGGCAATCATTCGACAGTTGTCGGTCCGTGGCATCGGTGTTCTCATCACGGATCACAATGTTCGCGACACCCTGGATATCTGTGAAAAAGCATACATTGTCAGTGAGGGAAACATTATCGCCGAGGGCACGACAGACGCGATCCTGGCAAATGAGCAGGTCAAGCGGGTCTACCTGGGCGATGATTTCCGAATGTGAACCGCAATGCACTCGACACGTCAACAAAAACTGTTTGTTTCATTTCCAGTCGACCCGTGAGTATGATTAGCCCATGGTAATGAAACCGACACTCGCACTCCGCATCGGACAGCAGCTACGCATGACGCCGCAGTTGCAGCAGGCGATCAAGCTGCTGCAGCTTTCGACGTTTGACCTGCAGCAGGAGATTCAGGATGCGCTCGATTCCAACCCGATGCTTGAAGAGGTTGCTGGTGAGGATGGTGAGGGCGCAGAGGGCGCAGAGGAACCCACCTCGCTGGACACGCCAGATGAAAGTGTTCCAGCCGACCTGCCGGACGATAGCCCCAGCAACACTGACAGCGAGGTCACCAGCGATTCTGATCTGACCAGCAACGACTACGATGATGATGTGCCAGTACCAAATGATCCTGAAATAGATGGTGAGCATGTACTGGATACGCACGAAGAGCTGTCGAGCGACAACTTCAGCGAAGAACTCCCGGTAGACAGTGTCTGGGAAGATGTCTGGGATGACGCACCATTACCGTCCAGTTACACAGACGGAGATGAGAGTGACGAGAACTACATGGATACGCGCAACAGCAATGTTGCTTCCCTGCAGTCTCACCTGGAAGAACAGCTGAATCTCTTCAATCTGACGGAAAGTGACGAACTCATCGCCATGACAATCATCGATGGGCTCGACCGTGAGGGTGTCCTGACGCTCAGCATAGAGGAAATCATCGAAAGCCTGCCGATCGAGTACGAAATCGAGGCTGACGAGGTGGAAGCCGTGCTGCATCTGATTCAGCACCTGGATCCTGTCGGCGTCGCGGCAAGGGATCTGCAGGAATGCCTCGCTATCCAGTTACGCAGCATGCCGGAAGCTACGCCATGGCGCGCAGAAGCCCTGGAGATCGTGACAAAGCACCTTGGCTACCTGGCGAGTCGCGACTACAGTCTGCTCCTCCGCAAGACACGCTTGAAGGAGCCTGAGTTAAAAGAAGTTATTGACCTGATCCGGTCCCTCAATCCCAGACCCGGTGCCGATTTTGCAGCTGACGACACGGAATATGTCGATCCTGACGTGATTGTTTCCAAGCAAAATGGTCGGTGGGTGGTCGAGCTCAACCCCAAGTCGGCTCCGCGTATTCGCGTCAACCCCGAGTATGCCTCCATGGTCAAACGCGCCGACAACAGCAACGACAACACCTACCTGAAGAACCACTTGCAGGAAGCAAGATGGTTTATCAAAAGTTTGCAGCAGCGCAACGATACGCTGCTTAAAGTCTCAACCAAGATTGTTGAATTCCAGCGCAGCTTTTTCGAGTACGGAGAACAGGCGATGAAGCCACTGGTTCTGCATGACATCGCCAAGGCTGTTGAGCTCCATGAATCAACCATCTCCAGGGTGACCACGCAAAAGTACATGCATACGCCGCAGGGTGTATACGAGCTCAAATACTTTTTCTCGAGTCACGTCAGCACACATTCCGGTGGCGAGGTTTCATCAACAGCAATACGCGCCCTGATAAAGCAGTTGGTCTCTGAGGAAAACCCCCGCAAACCACTATCAGACAGCAAGATCGCAAGCATGCTTGCCAGCCAGAATATCAAGGTGGCTCGCCGAACTATCGCAAAGTACCGCGAAGCCCTGCTCATTCCGCCATCGAACGAGCGCAAGCAACTCGTCTGAAAATTGGCTGTTCGCGTGAACCGGGACGTGAGTTTGCACGTCCAATGATTAGCACTGGATGAACGCTTGATAAGTGCTATATTTGGTCTTCAAGCGTACCTAACGAAGGAGCGACGCAGGATGCAAATCAATGTCAGCGGTCATCACATAGAAGTCACCGACGCCTTGCGCAGTTATGTTGTAACCAAACTGGACAAGCTGGAGCGTCACTTCGACCGGATCAACCATATGGATGTCATTCTGAGCGTTGAGAAACAACGCCAGAAAGCCGAATCGACAGTGCGGCTGGCAGGCGGCGAGCTATTTGCAGATGCCGAGTCCGACGATCTGTACGCTGCAATCGACATGCTGGCAGACAAGCTGGATCGACAACTGATCAAACAAAAAGAAAAGTCCAAGGATCGCAAGCAACGCGCCAACAGATAGGCATTATGTTTCTCGCTGTCCAATGCCCGCGTTGATATACTCTGCCGATTTGGAGTGTTAGAAGTTCAACGTGGATATCGAGTCTATTCTTGCACCTGAACGAACCCGCTGCGGCCTGGCCGCAGCCAGTAAAAAACGGGCAATCGAAGAAGCGGCAATGCTCATTGCTGACGCCGCCGGGCTCAATGCAGAAGAAATATATGATCGCCTGTTCGCCCGCGAGAAACTGGGCACTACCGCTATCGGCGAAGGGATTGCGATTCCACACTGCAGGATAGACAGTTGTACCGAAATTATCGGGGGGCTGTTCAGACTCGATACTGGTGTCGACTTCGACGCCTTCGATGATAAACCCGTTCAGCTTCTATTCGTTTTAATCGTCCCCGGTGAAGAAGTTGACGAGCACCTGCAAGCGCTCGGGATGTTGGCGCGACGTTTTGAATCCAGGGAATATCGCGAAAGCCTCTTACGCGCCACAGGTGACAAAGAACTGTTTGAGCGCGCCGTACACCATTCATCTTTCCGGGATTCAGCCTGACTAACTGGACGGCTGGTCGACTTCGACCAGACAACGAGTCCAGGCAACACGGGGCAAACATTACAGGGCAGACAATGATCTCACTTGTCATCATCAGCGGCCGATCGGGTTCTGGAAAGAGCACGGCTCTACATGTGCTCGAGGACATGGGCTACTACTGTATCGACAACCTGCCTGTTGGACTGCTGCCACCACTGATTACCAGACTTGCCGAGAGCGAAAAAATCGCGCGGGTGTCGGTCAGCATCGATGCTCGCAACCTGGCCGGCGACCTGACCAATTTTCCCCATATCCTGCAGGAGATTGATCCGAAGACAGCTGATATTAAAGTTGTCTTTCTCGATTCGGCCGGTGAAACCCTGGTACAGCGGTTCAGTGAAACGAGACGTAAACACCCGTTGTCAAATCGTGAGCGCAACCTCCGTGAAGCACTTGAGCTGGAAAGCCAAATGCTGGATCCAATCTCCGGCATGGCAGATTTGGTCATAGACACCAGTACGCTGACCATTCACGAACTGAGAGATATGATCAAATCCAGAGTTGCGGGCACAACACATGAATTTGCCCTGCAATTCCTGTCCTTTGCCTTTAAGGGTGGTGTACCTGTCGATGCTGACCTGGTGTTTGACGTTCGCTGCCTGCCAAACCCACACTGGAAACCGAACCTGCGTAACCTGACAGGGCTGGATATGCCTGTGATCGAGTTTTTGTCGACGCACGCTGAGGTGAATGAGATGTTTGAAGACATCCATACCTTCCTTGGTACATGGCTGCCAAAGTTTGAGGCGAACAATCGCAGCTACATGACGGTCGCCATTGGCTGTACCGGTGGACAACACCGAAGTGTCTATATCGCGAACAGACTCTTCGAAGGTTTCAGTCCAAGATGGCAAAACGTACAGATCCGGCACCGGGAACTTGGCATGCTCCCAAACCAGGAAACGATGGACGACAGCTAAATTTTGACCGGGGCGGCGACTGGCGCGGATGCGAACTTAGCTCCACCCCTTTTGATTCTGGTAACAATAGGTAACGGATCAATGGCAGGTCAGACAACCACTACTATTGACTTCAGTATGGACAACAGCCGGGCAAAAAATTGATCACTCGTACTACCAGAATACAAAACAGGCTTGGCCTGCACGCCCGGGCTGCATCAAAGCTGGTGCAGCTTGCCCAGCACCATGCAGCAGAGATATCCATCCATCGGGATGATGCCCGTGCAAACGCCAAAAGCATTATGTCCGTTCTGATGCTCCAGGCTACCTGCGGGACGGAAATTGATGTTGTGGCGACCGGGGAAGACGAGGATGCAGCCGTAACAGCAATTGTTGGGCTAATCGACGATCTATTCGGCGAAGGCGAGTAACAGTCACTTATGAGTGAAGCCGAACAGGAACACCGATCGACCAGGCGGCGACTGGCAGAACTGCTGGAAAGCGGCACCTATAATCAGGTGCGCAACCTTGTGGATGTATTGCGTCCCGCTGACATGGCCGCGTTACTCCGCTCATCACCGCCAAAAGAACGAGCGATAATCTGGAATCTTGTCGACGAGGCGCAGCAGAGCGAAATTCTGTCCCAGGTTGATGAAGAGATTATCGTTGACCTGCTTGGCGACAAGCCCGCAGAGGAAGTCGCCAGCGTACTGGATAATGTTGAGTCACAGGATGACCTGATCGACATCCTCCAGCACCTGCCCGATGCGATGACCCAACAAATTCTGCAGTCGATGGACGCGCAGGACCGGGATCGTGTCGAAAATCTCATGTCCTATGCCGAGGACACCGCTGGCGGCATGATGGACACCGACACGATCAGCGTTCGAGCCAGGGTCACCCTGGATGTGGTCCTTCGCTACCTGCGACGTCACAGCGAGTTGCCACCTACCACAGATGCAATCTACGTGGTGAACAGCAGAAACGAGTACCTCGGCGCACTACCGCTGGCCCGCATTGTCGTTTCAGATCCGTCCTTGACCGTGCGCGAGATGATGATTACGGACGTGCCGCCAATTGGTGCTGACACGCCTGAGAGTGACGTGACCTCTCTCTTCGAACGCTACGACCTTGTCTCTGCCCCGGTGGTCGATGCTGATGGCAAGCTGGTCGGGCGCATCACCATCGACGACGTGGTGGACGTAATGATTGACGAGGCAGATCACTCATTGCTCGGCATGGCCGGCCTGACAGAAGACGACGATACTTTTGCACCTATTATGCGGACAGCCAGAAGCCGGGCCTTCTGGCTTGGCACCAACCTTATCACCGCGTTTCTCGCCTCTGCCGTCATCAATGTGTTTGAAGAGACAATTGCCAAGGTGGTAGCGCTGGCAGTACTAATGCCGATTGTGGCGAGCATGGGTGGCGTTGCCGGCTGCCAGACGCTGACACTGGTCATCCGAACCATGGCCCAGGGTGACCTGATCGAAAGCAACCAACGCTGGTTAATGAACCGCGAACTTGCAGTTGGTGCATTAAACGGTGTCTTCTGGGCAATGATTGTTGCGTTGGCGGCATCAGTGGTGTTTGGCGATACCATGCTCGGTGCCATTATTGCGACGGCACTGATCATCAACATGACAACCGCAGCCTTTGCCGGCGCACTCCTGCCGTCACTGCTCAAGGCCATCAGGATAGATCCTGCTATTGCTGGCACGGTAGTGCTGACAACCATCACAGACGTGGTAGGCTTTGTTTCTTTCCTCGGACTCGCAACACTGTTCTATGCCTGACAACAACCTCCAGGACGATGACTTTGACCCTGACTATGTCAGCAAGTCGCAGCGAAAACGCGATGTACACGCGCTGCGTGACCTTGGCGCAAGGCTGCTCGATGTACCGATGGACCAGCTGGAGAAGATCTCCGAGCCGAAGCTCATCGAGGCGGTGCTGGTTTGCCGAAAAATTACCAAAGGCAGCGCCAGGCGGCGGCAACTCCAGTACATTGGCAAACTGATCAGAACAGAGGAGCTTGAGCAGGAGATCCAGCAGATTGTTGACCGGCTTGATGCTGGCTCAAAGGCACACGCCGCCCATTTTCACCAACTCGAACTCTGGCGCTCGCGACTTATGCTTGGCGATGACACCGCGTTTACCGAAGTCATTGCGAGTTATCCAGACGTCGACATTCAGCATCTTCGGCAACTTACCCGGCAGGCGACAGCTGAACGAGATGCCGAGCGGCGACCGCCGGTTCACTTCCGCAAACTGTTTCAGTATCTAAAGCAGATCAGCGAATCACCAGAGTAACCAGGCAGAAGTAACAAACCAGCGCAGATCACTTGAAGCACACCAACGTTGCGATCCAAAGTGGCCTGTGCGCACGGGCACTACTGGAGTCTTCTCTGCTTGCCAACTGGCATGTTTCGACGATATTCATGGACCCGCGATGTGTCCAGTTCCGCCACCAGGATATCCTCGCCCTCTCCCGCGCGGCAGATAATGTCTCCCCACGGGTCTATCACCATGCTGTGACCGTAAGTTTCCCTGCCCGAATCATGGCTACCACCTTGGCAGGATGCGACAACATAGCTGAAGTTTTCAATTGCCCGCGCCCTGAGCAGTACCTCAAAGTGCGCCTCGCCCGTGGGCCTGGTGAAGGCGGACGGAATTGCAAGAATCTCTGCTTCACGAGCAAACAGCTGACGATAAAGTTCCGGAAATCGAATGTCATAACAGACTGAAAGGCCTACCCGGCCAATGATCGAATCAACCACAACCACATCGTCGCCAGGTTCGAAAGTTGCCGACTCCAGATAATGGCGATGGCTGTCATCAACATCGACATCAAACATGTGGATCTTGTCATACCTGGCGACCTCGTCTCCTGCGGGGTTGTAAACAATTGACGCGGCACGAACCCGCGAGGCGGGTACGGGGGTGCCATCCGGCCTGGTACTGCTTGGCATCGTGCCTGCAAAAATCCAGAGATTGGTCGCCCGGGCGAGCCCGGCCATCAAATCACGCAGTGAGCGATCTTCTCCTATGTCACGGGGGCGGGCGGCACCCAGGGCGCCAAAATTCTCCGGGAGAAATACCGCTTCCACCCCCATTGTTGCAGCCTGGCGAACAAGTGAGTCTGCTCGCTGCAGGTTTGCTTCGAGGTGCTGGCTGCTGACCATCTGTAACACGGCAATGCGGTGTTTCATCTACCTGTATCTCACTGGTTTGTGATGGGTGCAGGAGCGGACTCCGGCGCTTCCAATCCTTCCAATATTTCCGATTCTTTCAATTCTTCCGGTGTTGCCGTCTGCTCCCGGACGGAGTCGTTGAAGATAGACACAAACTCGATGACCGGCTGATCTATTGTGCCGGATATCCGGTACTTGGCGCTGCTCATCTGATTGATCTGGTTTTCAAAAACCTTCTGGGCAAGCCAGACGCCGGCACCGACAATGGGCCCGGTGGCAATCGCTGAATAAGCGGCATACCAGGGCAGATTTCTACTAAGCGGAAGCGTGACAATCATGTCGTTATCAAGCGCATTGGTGTTGAGATCAACTGTCCCGCCAACCTTGAAGATGCTGCCAGCCCCCTCGATGATAAATTGTTCAACCACGCTAATACGGCCCGACTCAAACCGTGCCGTCCCGGTAATGTCGGTAAAGCTGAAGCCCTTGTTCACCACATCAGAGAAGTCAAACCGAAAACGCCGGGCCAAAGAGGCAAAATCGAATATTCCCAGCAGGCGCAGTGCGCCGGTACCAGATTCGGCCTGGACAAATCGCCCTTTTCCTTCCCGCACGTGAACAAGGCCGTTCATGGTATCCATGTCAACC
>CAYGNA010000064.1:0-13970 GCA_964351065.1 uncultured Pseudomonadales bacterium | reverse complement strand
TTTCGGTTTAGTGATGATGTTCGATCGGTGATGCGCGGAATGGATGGTCTCGTTCACGAACGAGAGCTGAGGGCTGGGGAAATAAGGCGTCTCCGGGTCCAGCAGGCAGCGGCCTTAAGCCGGGTGGCTGAAGAACTGCAGCGTGTGACCGATGACCTGCTGCTCGAATCCGGGGGCCCAAATCCGGCACGGCGAGAGGAGTTTCGTGCCCTTGCTGCCGCCCTGGGCATCGAGGCTGGTCGCGTCAGGGATGCGGCAGCAGCGGGCGACAGTAATGCGCTCAGGTTTGCTTTTGAAAAGATTGAGACAGCCTGTAATAACTGCCACGTACGTTATAGAGCGCTTTAGCTGTGCGTCCCGTGTTGACCTGCTTGCTCATACTGCTGTCGTCTGCGCCGGTTTTTAGTGCTGAATCAACAGAAGATCAGCTCGAAGAGAAAGTGCGACGACTGGAGGCACGCGTCAAGTTGCTCGAGTCACGACTTGAAGCTCTACTTCCAGGTGTTGAGACCCAGGCTACTGAAATTATTCCCGAGACCGTCGTTATCCTGGAATCGCCAGCCCGGGAGCAGGATAAATCGCCCGTTCCTGTGCGCCGAATGGGTATGGGCGGTAGGGTTAAAGTAGACGCAATTGTCAATTCTGTCAGCGCAGGTGGGCCAGGTGGCACCAACCGCGCTGATACCGCGTTAACCCCGCGATCAATTCCCGTTGCCGGCACTGGGGAAGACGCGCAATTGGCGGCCAGCGCGCGCGATTCCAGGCTCTGGATTGATGCCGTGTCGCCCATGGCCCAGGGCGACCTTGGCGCTTACCTCGAAGTCGACTTTGTCTCTTTTGACGGGTCTGGCAATGAACGAATCAGCAACTCCTATAATCTCAGGCTTCGGCATGCCTACGGGACGTTTCGAAACTTTACCGTTGGCCAGACCTATACGACCTTTCTCAACGCACTCGCCTATCCTGAGCTAAATGATGCCAATGGCCCGGTTGGCATCCTCAACGTTCGGCAGCCCATCCTGCGTTATTCGAAGTTGTTTGGCGCTGTCAGGGGCAGCTTTGCCGTCGAGCAACCTGAGACAGTGCTTGATGTGGCCGGCTCCCGGCAGGCGCTGGATGATGACAGATGGCCGGACATGGTTGTACGAACCGACATCGACGGGGATTGGGGCAACTGGTCTGTGGCCGCCATCGCCCGGAACCTGCGAATTGATGAGCCAGCCCGTGATGCCATTGATAGCGCCTGGGGTGGTGGTGTTTCTGCATCCGGACGCCTTTACGTATCGGAGCAGAACAACCTCCGCTTCGCTGTATCAATTGGGCGCGGCATTGGCCGCTATGTGTCATTTAATACATTCGATGACGGTGCTATGACGCCAACGGGGAATATTCGGCTCACGCCCGTGAGCGCAGCTTTTGTAGGTTATCAACACTGGTACAACGCCAGCCTTCGATCGACCCTGGTCGCTGGTGTGGCGCGCGCTGATCTGGATCCAGACCTGTTCCAGGGCAGCGTCACCGAATCCATTGTCTCTTTGCACATGAACCTGCTCTGGAGTCCAATTCCGGAGGCGACTGTCGGACTCGAATGGATTCATGCACGTCGGGAGTTACTTGATGGCCAGGTGGGGTCGCTGAATCGTTTTCAGCTGACATCGCTCTACAAATTCAGGCAGTAGATACTGCCCTTTACTGTCTGTGTAAATCGCTTTGACCATAAATCGCTAGAGCAGGCGGAAGAGTAACGCCATCACAAAAGCAAAACTGATATTCAGGACGAGTCCTGTCCTCATCATCTGGCGTTGTTGCACATAACCGCTTGCAAAGACGAGAGCGTTTGGTGGTGTGGCGACCGGTAGCATAAATGCGCAGGACGCACAGATAGCGACCATGACAGCCATGTTGGTTTGCTCATAACCAAATCCCGCGGCAACAGTAACAAAGAGCGGCACCAGCAATGCAGCTGATGCGGTGTTGCTGACGAGCTCTGTCAGGAAAATGACAAACAGGCACAGGATGAGGAGGACAAGAAACTCGTTGTCAATTGGCAGGACACCAACAATGGCATCCGCCAGGAACGCGCTGGCACCTGTTTCCTGGAGTACGGTGGAGAGTGTCAGGCCACCACCAAAAAGCAGCAGGATGCCCCAGTTAACCTTTGCCGCGAACTCGCGGAACTCAAGGCATCCGGTGCCGATCAGCAGCACAATCGCACCAATGGCAATCAGCGTATCGAAACTGGCTGTAACACCCAGTGCGCTCGAGAGAGGCGCGCTCAGTACCCAACCGGTGGCAGTCAGTCCAAAAATAGTCAGGGCAAGCCCCCTGCCTTTTGTCGGCGGATGATCACCGTCGCTTAATGTCAGCGTCGCCCCAAATGAGGGTCGAATCAGAAACAGCAGGATCACAATCATTAATGGGAACAGCAGCAGGAAAGCGGGAATACCAAACGTGAGCCAGCCGCGGAAGTCGAGACCCATGGCAGACGCGGCAATCGCATTGGGTGGGCTTCCGATCAGTGTGGTCATGCCGCCGATATTGCCAGCGTAGGCCAGACCCAGCAGCACAAACAGGAACAGCCCCGGCTCCTTGTCGGGCTCACGACCTTCCAGTAACCCCAGCGCCAGCGGCAACATCATGGCAACCGTTGCGGTATTGCTGATCCACATCGACAACAGTGCGGTAGCAAGGAACAACATGATCGTGGCGAAAAGCGGATTGCCCCGGGATAGCCGCAGAACGCGCACGGCAAACATTCTGTCCGCCCCATATTTTTGCAGTACGGCAGCAAGCGCAAAACCGCCCATAAACAGGTAAATCACCGGGTTTGAAAAATTTATCAGCGAGGCTTTAACGCTAAGTAGCCCAAGTAGTGACGCAAGCAACGGAACCAGTAATGCCGTCACGCTGACATGCAGGGCCTCGGTTATCCAGAGCCAGGCGATACAAGTAAACAGGCCCAGCCCAAGCTGTATCTCGCGCGAGGCCTCGGTCATGACAGAGACCAGGTACCCTAGTGCAAACGCAAGCAGAATGTTAATCAGGTTTCGTTTTGTCACGAGTCTTCCCAGGTAAGGATGTGGTCACCGGCTGACCAGGAGGCCATATTGCTACAATCAGTGAGTTCATATCCACCTGTGGCCAGAACCCCGCAGCATTGATACGCTAGTCGCCATATTGCAAAAATGGTCGGGCCCGAAGCCGATCAGGCACTTTTGGCCCGTGTAAAAAATGGCCCGTGTAAAAAAAGGCCAGGTAAAAATGGCATTGTTCGGTCATTAACTCTGGCTATCGGTCAACGTCGGCGAAATTTGGTGCAATATGATGGCCGGTGTTGTTCCAGGAGGGAGGTATGACCAAGTTCATCAGGTATTTTCTGGCCGGCGCAGGTTCTGTTGTTGTTGCAGGGCTGATACTTTACGTCACGGGCCTTGCCCAGCCTATTGTGTTTGGCGCGATGATGTACTTCTACAGCCCGGATGTAACGTTTGATGGCAAAGGGGTAGTGCCTGCGCCGGACTATGCGGATGAGAGCTTTTGGGCTGCATTGCCCGGCAAGTCCGATCCCTCGGACCTGGTGCCACCTGGTGTTTCCGTCACTTCGCAAAAGCGGGCAGATGTGTTCTTCATTCATCCCACGGGTTACCTCAGCGGGTCCACCTGGACCTCTCCCATGGATCCGGACAGCGCTGCGGAAGAAAACACCCAGTGGATGATGGCCAATCAGGCAAGTGCCTACAATGGCTGCTGTGAGGTTTACGCGCCACGGTATCGCGAGGCATCAATTTTTGCCTATCTCTCTGATTCCCGGGACGCTGTATTGGGATTCGCCTACCAGGATGTTGCAGCTGCTTTTGACTATTTTCTCGCTACAAGGGATCCGGCCCGCCCTTTTTTGATTGCCAGCCATTCCCAGGGTACCCATCATGCCAGGCGCCTGCTGCAGGAGAAGATTGACGGGACGCCGCTCGTCGACATGATGGTTGCCGCCTACCTCATTGGTAGCGTCAACATCGAGTTTTCAGACAGCTATTTTGACGCGCTGGAAGATATCGTACCTTGCGAGAATGAAAGCCAGCTGGCGTGTGTTGTTCACTGGGATACGTTTGCGGATGGCAGCGAAGGTCTTAAACGAACAGAGAACAGTCTGTGCACCAATCCACTGACCTGGCGGAATGACGAAGACCGCGCTGAAGCATCACTCAGCCATGGTGCAGTGCCGATCCTGGTGCCTTATAACCTCAGCTTCAGCAGAGATAACACTGCCAAGGGCGTGGTCTTCAGCACGTTAGGTACACCTGTTCCGGGTCACACCTGGGCGCAATGTCGTAATGGCACGTTGTTTGTCGAGGATCAGCGCGCAGGGCCCCTGTCGAACGCGGGCCAGGGCGGCAACTATCATGGGCTGGACTACAATCTCTTCTACATGGATATACGTGATAACGCCATAGTGCGCACGAATGCCTGGCTGGCCGCGTTTGGATCCTGAATGGATTATCACTGGCCTATTCTGATCAGGGCCCTTCAGAGCAGCTACTGAATCGCGTACCATATTGTAGCGGTACCAAAAAACAAGCCCACCACAGGAGGTCGGCATGGCGCAGGACAAGCCAACAGATCCATCGGCAATGTTTCAGGAATGGGTTACGCAGTGGGAGAGATCGGTAGACAAGTTCTCAAACCAGTTCATGGGCACAGAAGACTTCAGCCGCTCACTCAACCAGATGCAGAATCTACAGCTCGAATTTCAGCGCGCATTTGGTGATCAAATGGCGCGTCAGCTGGCAGCATTCAACATGCCCACGAGGGATGATGTGCTGCAGCTCAGTGAGGATGTAAGAGAGCTGGACCGACGAATTGCGCGCATGGAGGCAACACTGAACAAGCTGTTACCGACAGGTTCAAATGAGACCAGCGTAAGGCGCAGGTCACCGCCACGCACAAGAAAGCCCGCGCCCAGGCGCGAGGAGAGCTAAATGTCTGAAGCAAGCGTTGATAAGGAACTGGTAGGTCAAATGCGTGAGCTGGTTGACAAGACCATCCAGCGAACGGTGAAAGGTGTCCAGTTTCTCAGGGCGGGTAAGGCAGATGTCGGCCTGACACCCAAGGACCTGGTCTACGACAAGGGCACGTTGAAGCTGTATCACTACCATCCCATGGAAGACGAGATCTATCGAATCCCGGTGATCCTGGTCATGGCGACGACCAACAAGGGATATCTTTTTGACCTACTGCCTGGCCAGAGCATGATCGAGTTTCTGCTCCGCAGTGGTTATGACGTGTTTATGGTCGATTGGGATCCGCCTCTCCCGTCTGAGCGTGGGCTTGGCCTTTCAGACTACACCCAGGACTTTCTGCCAGCGTGCGTTGACAAGGTGATGGAGATCACGGGTGAGCAGGACGTGAACATCATAGGTTACTGTATGGGTGGTGTGCTTTCCCTCATTTATGCTGCCACGCATCTGGATGGGCCATTACGCAACCTGGCCTGCCTGACAACCCCGGTGAACTGGCACGAGATGGGACTGTTTCGGCTATGGTCGGATGAGCGCTATCTTGATGTCGACAAACTTGTCGAAACGCTGGGAATTGTGCCTGCCGACTTTATAGAACGCTCCTTTGAGATGCTGCGGCCGGCTCAGCGTACAGCAGGGCGGCTGCGGGTTTGGAACGAGATGTGGAACGATGACTTTGTCCGTTCTTACCGTGCTTTTGAGCGCTGGGGTAACGAGACACTGCCACTTGCTGGTGAGTATTATCGCGAGACCACGCGCGAATTGATGTGGGGAAACAAGTTGTTTACCGGAGATCTTGTGGTTGATGGCAAGCCGGCAAACCTGGCAGACATTACAATCCCGATTATGACCGTGATGGCTGAGCACGACCATATCGCCCAGATTGAGGCAACCAAACCACTGCTCGATCTGGTGGGATCCACGGATAAGACTGAAATTGTCCTTAAAGGTGGTCACGTATCACTGATTGCAGGGCCAAATGCGGTGAAACGCATGTGGCCCGCATTGAATACCTGGCTGGGGGAACGTTCCGTATGACAGATTTCCTGGGCCGCTATCCGCGCGAACTTGAGCTGAAGGATGGCGCGGTTAACCTGTCCCTGCTGACGGATCCATCTGACGCCGAAGTGCAGGGTTTCACCCGGTCGCTCCCTGACCTTGATTTACTGTTTCTGTCGCGTGACATCCAGGAACCCAAAGTGCTCGCAGCCTGGAAGCAGAGTATTGCGAATGGCGACATTGTCAGTGTGGTAGCCAGGCGAGGCGATACGGTGCTCGGTACAACAGCGGTTGTCACTGACAAGTATTCCTGGTCACCTCACGTCGGTGAACTGCGCGTCCTGGTGTCGCCTGCGGCCCGAGCGACAGGGCTGGGTCGACATCTCATCCAGGAGAGTTTCCTGATAGGGCTAGGGCTTGGTCTCGAGAAGCTGACGGTCCGTATGACGCTTGATCAGGAGAGCGCAATTGCGGTTTTTGAGGAGCTTGGTTTCAGAACCGAGGCCCACTTCCGTGATCATGTGAAAGATCGCGAAGGCAAGAATCATGACCTCCTTGTCATGAGTCATGACGTTGAAAGGTTTCAGGCGCAAATGTCCGCCTATGGGCTTGATCAGCTGGGAGAGTGATTGCGGGTTTTACTCTGCTCCGGCCAAAGGCCGGCGTGTCTATACCTGACTCAGTCTTTCCGGCATCGTAATCCAGCGCCGCATGATAGCCTCGGCCCTGATGCGATCAGACAGGAGCAGTCTGTCAGCCGCCCGGCGCACCTCGGGCAGCAGGTGATTGTCCCTGACGACATCTGCAATTCGAAAGCTCAGACTGCCTGATTGTCGGCTGCCAAGTACCTCACCGGGCCCACGAATTCGCAGATCCTGCTCCGCGATAAAAAACCCGTCATTCGATTCGCGGATGACGTTCAGCCGACGTTTGCTCGTGTTTGATAGCGGTGGATGATAAAGCAGCACGCAGAAACTCTGCCGCGAGCCCCGGCCAATCCGCCCTCTGAGTTGATGTAGCTGGGCCAAACCAAGGCGCTCGGGATTCTCGATAATCATGAGGCTGGCATTCGGCACATCGACACCAACTTCAATTACCGTGGTGGCAACCAACAGATCTATCCTGCCGCTACTGAAGGCTGTCATAACCTCGGTTTTCTCAGCCGACGTCATGCGGCCGTGTACAAGACCAATAGTGAGCTCGGGCAAGGCTTCTTTCAGCTGTGTTGTGGTGCCCTCGGCTGCCTGGCACTGCAGCAGCTCCGATTCTTCGATCAGTGTGCAGACCCAATAGGCCTGTGCTCCCGACCGGCAGGCTTCCAGTACCCGTTGCACAACGTCCGGTCTTCGGGTGTCGGGCAGAACACTTGAGACAATCGGGGAGCGCCCGGGTGGCAGCTCATCTATTGCTGAACAATCCATGTCAGCATACATGCTCATCGTCAGGGTGCGTGGTATGGGGGTTGCCGTCATAACCAACTGATGCGGCAGTCTGTTTTCCAGTTTCCCCTTTTCTCTCAATGCGAGCCGTTGGTGAACACCAAACCGGTGCTGCTCATCAATAATGATGAGCCCGAGTGCGCCAAATACAACATCCTTCTGGAATAGTGCATGGGTTCCTATCACAACAGAAGCATCGCCGGATGAAATCAGTTCAAGTTCTGCTTCCCGCTTCTTGCCTTTGACCTTGCCAGAGAGAAAGGTCGTTTTTATCCCAAGAGGCGAAAGCCAGTTGGAGAAGTTGATAAAGTGTTGTTCGGCCAGAAGTTCTGTCGGCGCCATAACAGCGGCCTGTAGCCCGTTTTCCACGGCATGAACGGCGGCCATGGCCGCGACCACGGTCTTGCCGGAGCCAACGTCGCCCTGCAGGAGCCTGAGCATCGGCGTGGTTTTTTGCATATCACCGGCGATCTCCCGACCAACGCGTCCTTGTGCATCTGTTAGATTGAAGCCCAGACCCAGCAGTAGCTGTTTTGTAACGTCTCCCGGTTGCTTCAGAGAATAAGCGTTCAGTTTGGCGACTTCTTCCCGAATGAGCCGCATGCTGGTGTGGTGAGCGAGCAGTTCCTCGAACGCCAGGCGCTCTTGCGCTGGATGCCGGCCTTCCAGCATAGCGCCGATGTCTTCTTCAGGCGGTGGTCGGTGGACAAGGCTAATGGCCTGGTTGATGCTCATCAAGTCATCGGCATCCAGCAGTTCAGGCAGGAGTCTGCCACTGTCCATCAGCGCCAGAACCTGCTCGATCAATGCCCGGAAGCGTGCCTGGCCAAGCCCTTCTGTTGCCGGGTATACAGGCGTGAGTGTATCGGGAGAAGCGCCTTCGGTGACTCCGCTATACTCGGGATGGTAAATCTCGAAGCCGGACGAACCCCGGCGAATTTCGCCAAAACAGCGAATGCTGCTCGCCTGTTCAAGGTTGGTTTGCTGGGCCCTGGAAAAATGAAAGAACCGGAGGCCCAAAAAGCCTGATTCATCCCGGAGGGTTGCGAGCAGGGAACGACGCCGACCAAATGTGATTCGACAGTCAACAATCTCGCCTTCAAGTACAACCGACTGCCCCAGTTTGACCGATGCAATGGGCACAACCCGGGTTCTGTCTTCATAGCGGAGTGGCAAGTGGAACAGCAGGTCACCCAGTGTGGCGATGCCCAGTTTTTCCAGCCTGTCTGCAACGGCAGGCCCCACACCTTTCAGCGTCCTGACGCTGGCGTCGTCAAGTGTGCTGCGTTCAGGCATATTCGCGCCTATTGCGGGACTGCGACGATCGCGTCTATCTCTACCTTCGCTGCTCTCGGCAGTGCGCTGACTTCAACAGCCGCGCGTGCAGGATAAGGCGCCTGAAGCACCCGTTCCATGGCAGCATTTACTCGAGGAAAATGCCCAAGGTCTGTGAGATAGACTGTGAATTTGACGACATCATTGAGTGTTGCCCCGGCCGCCACGCAGATAGCGTCCAGGTTCTGGAATACCCGCTCCACCTGGGCGTCAAAGTCGTCGCTCACTATCTCCATAGTCTCCGGTACCAGGGGAATCTGGCCGCTGATATACAGCGTGTTGCCGGTCCTGACCGCCTGGGAATAAGTGCCGATGGCGGCTGGCGCGGCTGGGGTTTCAATAATGCTTCTCGACATAATCAGCTTCTCGTCCTGACAATTCGGTTGATTCCCTTGAGCGCACGCAGGCGCTTGATGACATGGGCGAGGTGAACACGGTCACGTACGGCAAGCACAATATTGATGGTCGACAGGACTGCATCACGTTCTACCATGTTGATTCGCTCGATGCTGGCGTCGGCATTGGTGATCGATGAAGCCAGTACCGCGATAATCCCCTTTTCGTGTTCGAGTTCGACGCGGAGTTCAACCGAAAATTCATGGTTCACGTTGGGATCCCACCGAACCGTCATCAGTTCTTCAGGTTTCTCACGGAGTTCGTGCATGTTATTGCAGGTCTCGGTGTGGATGACAATACCCCTGCCAGCGCTTATGTGCCCAATAATGGGATCACCGGGTATTGGTTTACAGCATTTCGCGTAGGTTAAAACCAGACCTTCGGTACCCTTGATCGCAAGCGGCCGGGCTTTTTGCGGTTCGACAGATTCGTCACCGGACATCAGCTTGCGTGCAATCACGTAAGCCATTTGGTTACCCAGTCCAATTGCTTCAAGCAGTGCGTCAAAATCCTCAAAGTTCCTTTCCTGGACCACGGCATCCAGGCGACCGCGGTCGATGTCATCCAGGCCGAGGTTCTGTGCTTTCAGGGTCCGTTCCAGCAGCCTTTGGCCAAGCGTAATCGATTCACTGCGCTGCTGGTTTTTGAGCGCGTGCCGAATGCTGCTGCGTGCCTTGCCGGTAACGGCAAACCCGAGCCATGCGGGATTGGGCTGGGCACCGGGCGCAGTAATGATCTCAACGGTCTGGCCACTTTCCAGCGTGGCCGACAGTGGCGCAAGGCGCCGGTCAATCCGGCAGGCAACACAGGTATTGCCAATATCTGTATGGACGGCATAGGCAAAGTCAACCGGGGTGGCGCCCTGTGCCAGATCGTAAATCTCACCTCTCGGTGAGAAGACGTAGACTTCATCGGGGAACAGGTCGATTTTGACGTTTTCAATAAACTCCAGCGAGTTACCGGCACTTTGCTGAATTTCAAGCAGTCCCTTCATCCACTCACGCGCACGTTTATGGCTGCCAGAAGTGGTGTCGTCATTGGTCTTGTACAGCCAATGCCCCGCAATACCGTTGTTGGCGACCATTTCCATTGCGTTTGTCCTGATCTGGATTTCGATCGGGATACCGTGCATACCAAACAGCGTCGTATGCAGTGATTGGTAGCCATTGGCTTTCGGGATAGCAATGTAGTCCTTGAAGCGACCAGCAACGGGTTTGTACAGGTTGTGAACCGCGCCAAGTGATCGGTAGCAGGTGTCAACAGAGTCGACAATAATTCGGAACGCGTATACATCCATAATTTCACTGAATGATTTACGACGGGTGCGCATTTTGTCGTAGATGCTGTAGAGATGTTTTTCCCTGCCGATCACCTCGGCAGGGATGCCTTCTCGCGCCAGCGTGGCCTTGAGTGACTCCAGGATCTTGCTGACAACTTCTTTTCTGTTGCCCCGCGCCTTTTTGACGGCTTTGGCAATCATCGCAGAACGCAACGGGTGTAGGGCCCTGAACCCAAGCTCTTCAAATTCAACCCGAATGTTGTTCATACCAAGACGATTTGCGATGGGAGCGTAAATCTCAAGGGTTTCCCGTGCGATTCGTTTGCGCTTTTCAGCGTCAAGGTGCCCAAGGGTTCGCATGTTGTGTAGTCGGTCGGCCAGCTTGACCAGGATGACGCGAATATCCCGGGACATGGCCAGCGTCATTTTCTGGAAATTTTCGGCCTGCGCCTCTGCGCGGGAACGGAAAATGTTCTTTAGCTTGCTGACGCCGTCAACAAGTTCTGCAACCTCGTCATCAAATTCCCGCCCCAGGATATGTTTGGGTACGCCGGTATCTTCAATCACATCATGGAGCAGCGCTGCCATGAGACACTGATGATCCATGTGCATTTCTGCAAGTATGCCGGCGACAGCAAGCGGGTGCGTGATATAGGGTTCGCCAGACCGGCGGCGTTGATCCTTGTGGGCGTCCTCCGCGAAACAATAGGCCTTTCTGACCTGCTCTACCTGACTCTCATCGAGGTAGGTGCGGAGTTGCTCCGAAAGCGAGTCAATAGTATGCAAGGAGACCTCCAGGGGCCCCAATGCAGGCTGTGACCGGCGGGGGTTTGGCGTTTGCTTTAAAAGTCAGTATCCGGGCTATTGTCAAAGGTGCTTTGGGCAGCGGCCAGTGCGAGTGCCTGTGAGCGATCCGGGCGATCAGGCTCGTTGAGGATAGAGGCATCGATCAGGCCTTCTGCAATTTCTCGCAGCGCAATCACGGTGGGTTTATCGTTTTCGAGAGGTACCAGAGGCTCTTTGCCTTCTGTGGCAATCTGGCGAGCCCGTCTGCTGGATACCATCACCAACTCGAAGCGGTTTTCTACGTTCTCAAGACAATCTTCTACAGTAACTCGTGCCATTTTGCGCCTTACTCCAAAAAGAGCACCGAAAATAGAGCACCAGCAAAACGGCTCCTAAAACGGGCTCCAAAAAAGAATCCAGAATCTTATCAATGCATGCATTGCGGAACCGCCCAGTTTAACCAATAGCAGCGTGGGATAGCAAGGTTATGGCATGGTCTGTGGCAATAAGTCTTCGATAAGTGGTGCCAGCCGCCTCTTTTGCCTCGCCAGTTTGAGAGCGTCCCCCTTCCCTTCAATAATTGAGACCAGATCGGCAAGGGCGCGACCGAAGCTGTCGTTGACGATGATGTAGTCGAATTCCATGTAATGGGAAATTTCACCAATCGCCTCCCGCGTTCGTCTGGCAATTGTCTTGTCGTCGTCCTGCCCGCGGGTCAGCAGGCGCGCCTTCAACGTTTGCAGTGATGGCGGGAGAATAAAGATGGACTGTGATTCGGGCACGAGCGTTCGAATCTGGCGAGCACCCTGCCAGTCGATCTCGAGAATCACATGCTCACCGCGGCGCCTGACCCGCTCTACCTCGAGGAGGCTGGTACCGTAGAGGTTACCGAAAACGTTGGCAGATTCCAGAAACACGCCATCTATCTGCAGCTTTTCGAACGTCGATCGCTCTACGAAGTAGTAGTTTACGCCATCAACCTCGCCTGGCCTCGGCTTCCTTGTGGTGTGGGAAATGGCGACTGCAGCGAGCGGAACCTGTTCGATCAGTGCTTTGACCAGGCTTGTCTTTCCGGCCCCGGAGGGTGCAGCGACCACAAACAAATCACCAATGTTATTAATTTCCATGGTGCTACTCGATGTTTTGGACCTGTTCGCGCATTTGCTCAATGATCACTTTTAACTCCACTGCCTGTATGGACGTCTCGGCTGCGGTTGCCTTGGAAGACAGCGTGTTGGCCTCCCTGTTCAGCTCCTGCATGAGGAAATCCAGGCGGCGTCCTACGGGTTCGCTGCTACTGAGCGTCGAGCGAATTTCCTCGATGTGTGTATCCAGCCTGTCGAGTTCTTCCTGCACGTCCGCCTTCTGCGCCAGGTAGACAAGTTCCTGCTCCATTCGCCCGGCATCCATCTCAACGTTCACTTCACTGATCTTGTCCCTGATCCTGACAGCAAGGCGTTCATTGATGGCAGGTGCCTGCGCGCGCACCTCGGCAACGATCTCCTCTACATGGGCAAGTCGTTCCAGGATCACCCTGGAAAGCTCCGAGCCCTCTCGTTCCCGCATGGCAACAAGTGAATCAAGCGCTTCGCTGAACGCGTCGCGCACGCGTCTGGCAAGCTCCTCAAAGTCCAGCGGGTCTTCGTGTAGGACACCAGGCCAACGCAATACGTCCAGCGGATTCACAGGTGCCAGGTTGGACGACACCGAAGCCACATGGTCAATCAGGCGCGCAAGACGATGCAGGCTCGCCGTATTGACCTGGGGTTCAGCCCCAGGCAATGCTTCAGAATCAATTTTGAGGGAGCACTCGATCTTGCCACGTTGTAAACGGCCCCGTAGCAGGGCCCTCAAATCAGGCTCAAGCTGACGCAGGTTCTCCGGCATCTTGAAGCTGGGTTCGAGAAATCGTTGGTTTACCGACCGGACTTCCCATGCAATATGGTCAGCGCCAGCACGGGCAAATGCCGTCATACTTCTTGTCATAAAGCCTCAATCGGTCCGGAAAATGGAAGCGAGCACACAGGGCAGGGTTAAGTATAATGGAGTTTGTGACACTAAGGAGCAGTCATGGTCAGTCAATCCGTTAGAACGCGCGAACCTGATGAGTTACGCGAGG
This sequence comes from uncultured Pseudomonadales bacterium, assembly GCA_964351065.1. Taxonomy (GTDB): domain Bacteria; phylum Pseudomonadota; class Gammaproteobacteria; order Pseudomonadales; family Azotimanducaceae; genus JANQJA01. Next base: position 602 of record CAYGNA010000064.1, on the reverse strand, counting down.
TCAAAATTGAGTGTGGTTACACCCGTCATGCGGAGGGGTCTGTCCTGATTTCCTTTGGCGATACAAAGGTGCTTTGTAATGCGAGCGTGGAGTCCGGCGTCCCCCCCTTCCTGCGTGGCAAGGGTCAGGGATGGATAACGTCAGAATACGGCATGCTGCCGCGCTCTACCCATACACGCATGGACAGGGAAGCTGCCCGCGGGAAACAGGGTGGTCGAACGATAGAAATTCAACGGCTAATTGGGCGATCCCTGCGAGCGTGCGTTGATCTTTCGAAGCTGGGCGAAAACACGATCAAGCTTGATTGTGATGTTCTCCAGGCTGATGGTGGAACGCGAACCGCGTCAATTACTGGTGCCTGTGTTGCGCTATACCAGGCCCTGGCCGCTATCGATCGCGTCCAGGCATTTCGGCAACTGGTTGGCGCTGTGTCAGTGGGGGTGGTTGCCGGGCGGCCCGTGCTTGATCTGGCTTATGAGGAAGATTCCAATGCTGGCACGGATATGAACGTGGTCATGGCAGAAGACGGTAACTTTATTGAGATCCAGGGGACAGCAGAGGGTGAGCCATTTACCCGTGCAGAGCTGGATGTGCTGCTGGGA
>CAYGNA010000063.1:0-14000 GCA_964351065.1 uncultured Pseudomonadales bacterium | reverse complement strand
ATTGCACAGCCGTCGTTTCGACTGCAGCGGCGTTAGCCGCGGAATGGAGAAATCTGGTACTTCTCTCGTGACGTAGTTTGGTCAGCCTTCGGTTTTGGCGTGTTCTTCTGTCTGAATTCGTTGATAAATCTCTTCTCGATGCACGGATACTTCTTTTGGCGCATTAACACCAATTCGAACCTGATTGCCCTTAACACCAAGCACAGTGACGGTGACGTTATCGCCAATGATCAGCGTTTCGCCTACACGCCGCGTGAGTATGAGCATACCGATCTCCTTTCAGTCATTCGATGACACCGTTATTGACGCTCATGCTGGCTGTTCTTCCAGAACAGCATCCTGATCCAGGCTAAACGCCGTATGCAGAGCACGCGCAGCAAGTTCCAGGTACTTTTCGTCTATAACGACCGAAATCTTGATCTCTGAAGTCGAAATCATCTGAATATTGATAGATTCGTCCGACAGAACCTTGAACATTTGACTGGCAACACCGGCGTGCGACCGCATGCCAACACCCACCAGTGAGAGTTTAGCAATCTTATTGTCACCCGTGACTTCCGCTGCTTCAATGTCGCTCGCGACCTTTTTTAGCGCTTTCATCGCCTGATCATAGTCCGGGCGACGCACCGTAAAGGTAAAGTCTGTCGAGCCATCGGCCGACACATTCTGGACAATCATGTCCACTTCGATATTGGCGCTGCTGATTGGGCCCAGGATTCGCGAGGCGATACCAGGGACATCCCTCACCCCACGCACTGTCAGCTTCGCCTCATCCCTGGTAAAGGCAATACCGGAAATAATTGGATGTTCCATTCCTTCTTCCTCATCACAGATCAGCGTACCGGGGGCATCCGTGAAGCTGGACAAGACCCGGAGTGGTACCTTGTATTTACTGGCAAATTCGACGGCCCGCGTGTGCAGCACGCGCGATCCGAGGCTCGCGAGTTCCAGCATTTCCTCAAAGGTGATTCTCTCCAGGCACCGGGCACTGCGAACTACCCTGGGGTCAGTGGTGAAAACACCTTCAACGTCGGTATAAATCTGGCACTCGGCCGCTTTCAGTACAGCGGCCAAAGCAACTGCCGTTGTATCCGATCCGCCCCTGCCCAATGTGGTGATATTGCCAGCTTCATCAATACCCTGGAATCCTGCCACCACCGGGACAATGCGCTCGCTGACATCACCCAGCAGACGATCGCTGCCTATCGAGGCTACCCGGGCTTTTGTGTATGCCTTGTCCGTCCGGATCGGAATTTGACCACCGGTATAAGACCGCGCTGGACATCCCAGTTTGATCAACATCATCGCAAGCAGGGCGATCGAAACCTGCTCACCAGTCGACAGCAAAACATCAACCTCTCGGTGCATCTCCGGGTCGCTTGTACCAATTGCCTGCGCCAGGTCATCCAGTCGGTCGGTTTCAAGCCCCATCGCAGAAACCACAGCGACGACATCATGCCCGGCTGCCCGGGTTTTAATAATGCGCTTTGCGACATTCTCGATGTGGGAAATCGACGCGACCGAGGTACCGCCAAACTTTTGGACAATCAGAGACATACGTGCACTTAATCAGCTGGTTTAATAAACGGGCGCCAATTTAACAGTAATTGCGCATCATTGGGAACTTACAATCGCTCCTCGAGATACCCGCTAACCGACGCAAGCGCTGCCGGCAACGCGGACGCGTCTGTTCCACCCGCTCTTGCCATGTCCGGACGTCCTCCGCCCTTGCCGCCAACCTGGCCAGCGAGAAAGTTAACCAGTTCACCAGCGGCAACTTTGCTGGTCAAATCTTTGGTGACACCTGCGATCAGCGCAACCTTGCCTTCACTCACGGCCCCCAGCACGACGACCCCGGACTGCAGCTTGTTCTTGAGGCGATCGAGCACATCCGGCAGGGTTTTAGGGTCTGCATCATCCATCTGGTGGACGATCACCTTGACGCCTTTGATGGTGACTGCGCTGTCCGCGATGTCCGCACTGCCACCGCTAGCCAGCTTCATATTGAGCTGGGCTACATCTTTCTCCAGCTTGCGATTGGTTTCAACCAGCGCCATCAGGCGATCCCGAAGGTTAGTCCGGTCTGCGCGCACCAGCGTGGCAATCTCGGCAAGTTCATCCTCTGCACGCTCTACCCGTTCCAGTGCCCGCGCGCCGGTCACGCCTTCAATACGCCGGACCCCGGAAGCGATACCCTGCTCTGAGGTAATTCGCAGCAGGCCAATATCGCCAGTACGGGTCGCATGGGTACCACCGCAAAGCTCGACTGAAAAACCGTCACCCATCGTGAGCACTCGGACTTCCTCGGCGTACTTCTCGCCAAACAGCGCCATAGCGCCCTTTGTCCGCGCTTCTTCCAACCCCATCACTTCTGTCTGTACGCTGGTGTTGAGACGGATCTGTTCGTTGACCAATCTTTCGATCGCGCGAAGTTCATCCCGGGTCACAGCCTCAAAATGGGAAAAGTCGAATCGCAATCGCTCTGAGTCCACCAGCGAACCACGCTGGTTAACGTGATCGCCAAGCACGGTTCTGAGCGCCGCGTGCAACAGGTGCGTGGCTGAATGGTTAAGGCGCGTGGCATCTCGCAGGCGGCGATCCACTTCGGCCGTAATTTCATCACCTACCTTGAGTGCGCCTTCCAGCAGTTTGCCCTTGTGTAACCAGGCATCACCACTTTTTTGTGTATCCAGCACATCAAAGGTCATGCCATTGCCAAACAGCTTGCCCGTGTCACCAACCTGTCCACCACTCTCGGCATAAAAGGGGCTGCGGTCGAGCACAACCAGGGCTTCGTCACCCTCGCCAACCTCGTCGGCTGGTTTTTCCGCGACAAACAGCGCTACCACGCGGGATGTTCCTTGTAGTGACTCGTAGCCTACGAACTCGGTGGCCGTATCAAGCTGGAACTGCGCCACATCAACTGCGGTAAACTTGCTGGCCGCTCGCGCGCGCTCGCGCTGTGCCTGCATTTCTTTCTCGAAACCGATCATGTCGATTGTGAGCCCCCGTTCGCGGGCGATATCGGCGGTGAGGTCAGTCGGGAATCCGAAGGTGTCGTACAGGCGGAACACCACTTCACCCGGAATTTCTGTGCCTGCCAGTTCGGCAATTGCCTCACTGAGAATTTTCATCCCCTGGTCAAGGGTAATCTCAAACTGCTGTTCTTCCTTCAGCAGCACCTTTTCAATCTGCGCCTGGGTTTTGCCGAGCAATGGATAGGCTTCACCCATCTCTTCAACCAGCGTTTTTACCATCTGATGAAAGAAAGGACCTTTCGACTGCAGTTTGTGACCGTGCCGCAGGGCGCGGCGAATGATCCGTCGCATGACGTACCCACGACCTTCATTGGAGGGCAGCACACCATCAGCAATCAAAAACGCACTTGTCCTGATGTGGTCGGCAATCACCTTGAGTGAGGGATTTTCGAGATCCGGTGTATTAAGCAGTTCTGCGGCGCGCGCAATCAGGGTTTTCAGCACATCCGTGTCAAAATTGCTGGTCACATGCTGCATGACAGCGGCCAGGCGTTCGAGCCCCATCCCCGTATCAACACCGGGATTAGCCAGCGGGGTCAGGGTACCGTCCGGGGAACGGTCGTACTGGGGGAACACCAGGTTCCAGATTTCAACATAACGATCCAGGTCGCCGTCTGGCGAACCAGGCGGGCCGCCCGGCACATCCGCGCCATGATCATAAAAAATTTCCGAGCAGGGTCCACATGGGCCTGTGTCTCCCATGGCCCAGAAGTTGTCCTTGTCACCCAATCGCGTGATCCTGTTCGGATCAAACCCGATCTCATTGGCCCAGATATCGTGGGCTTCATCGTCACTGTCATGAATGGTTACCCAGAGACGATCCTGAGGGAGTTTTAGCACTTCCGTCAAAAACTCCCAGGCATAAGCGATAGCTTCCCGTTTAAAGTAGTCGCCGAAGCTGAAGTTGCCGAGCATCTCGAAAAAGGTATGGTGGCGCGCTGTATAGCCCACATTGTCGAGGTCGTTATGTTTGCCCCCCGCACGAACACAGCGCTGGCAACTGGCCGCCCGGGTATAACCACGGTTTTCGCGCCCTGCCAGTGCGTCCTTAAACTGCACCATGCCAGAGTTGGTAAAAAGCAGGGTCGGGTCATTGCCCGGCACCAGCGGGGAGCTTTCGACAATCTGATGGCCTTTGCTGGCAAAGTAGTCCAGAAAGGCGCGACGCAGTTCGGCGCTGTTCATCACATACAACTTCAAAGAAAATGGGACGCTAAAGATACAGAAAACGCGGCAAATTCTAAACCGATGCTTTTGCCGCAGAACGCGCAATTTCCCAAAAGGCCAGTGCACGTTCTCGCGCTATGGCAAGAATGCTCCCGGGAGCATAGGCAGAGTCGTGTAATTTGCCCGGATCACGGTCGAGCAAAATTGCCAGCGCCTGATCAATACTTTCAATGGCATATACGCAAAACTCACCATTTCTGATTGCGTCTACCACGTCATCGCGCAGCATTAGCTCACCTGCATTGGCAGCGGGCACGATAACACCCTGGCTACCTGTGAAATTGACCGCTCGGCAAGCATCATAAAAACCTTCTACTTTTTCTGTGACAGCACCAATTGGGAGAATATTGCCCTTCTGGTCGATCGCTCCGGTCATCGCGAGGTCCTGCCGAATAGGCAGTTCTGTCAGTGCACTGACAAGACAGCAGAATTCCGCACCCGATGCCGAATCACCATCAATCCCACCATAAGTCTGTTCAAATGCAATAGAAGCGCTAAATGCCATCGGATGTTCCAGGCGCAACAGGTGACGCAATAACCCCGAAAGAATGAGAAAGCCCTTGGTGTGGACAGATCCAGAAAGGTCAGATTCCCGCTCGATATTGATAGCACCTGCATTACCGGGCCCGATGGAAGCCGTAATGCGAGTCGGAAAACCATAGGTTAATGGCCCTGCGGCTGTAACCGCCAGTCCATTCACCTGCCCAATTTCAACACCCGAGACATCAATCAGCAAGGTTCGCTCCGCCAGCATACGTCGAAAATGCCGGGCAGGCATATCGGCACGATGTTTGGTTCGGGCAACACTCTCGCGCACATCCTCAGCTGTAACCAGTTCGTGGCCAGCACGTCCGGCCACAAACGAGGCCTCACGCGCTATATCAGCAATGCGGCCAAACCTGCTCGTAAGCCTACCCTGCTGAGCGCAGACTCGCGCACCGTGTTCAATCAAACGCGCCACCGCACCAGCCTCGAAGTGCCGCAGTGAGTCTCGCTGCACCAGACGGGCCACCACGTTGGCATAAGCACGATAGCCAGACTCATCACGATCGATCGTATCGCTAAAATCGGCAAGCACCTTGAACAGACTGGAAAATCTCGATTCGTGCACATCCAGCAGGTAGTAGATTTCGGGATCACCCACCAGTACCACTTTGACATTGATGGGAATGGGTTGTGGTCTGATCTGGGGTGGCCCAAAAGCACCAATAAAATCGGAGCTGGTGAACTCGAGCAATCCCGTCTTCAGCGTTCTGAGCAACGCTGGCCAGGCACCGGGCTCCGTCAATACATCCTGCGCTTCGAGTATCAGGATGCCACCATCAGCCTCCAGTAGTGCGCCAGGCTTGATCATCAGGTGGTCTGACTTGACGAACACCCCATTTGGGCTGACCTCGCGATCTATTTTCCCCACCAGGTTGGACAGGCTGGGGGTTGATACGCTGATCACGGGTGTCTTGCCCGTCGCTTCTTCAGTGCTCACCAGGTTGACCTGGTACATGCGAACAAAATCTTCTGCTGTTTCAGGATTACTCAATCTACGGTGAATAAGATCCTCCTGAATCTTGCTGAGCCAGTTTTCGACCGGCGAAATTTTGAAGCGGCGTTTGATCGCTTCCAGCCGGGACCAAACATGCCCGGTCGCTTCCTCGATAAAAAGCGCCTGCACATCTGCCAGGTGCTGCGCCTGGACGGCTTCAATCTGTTCACCCAGAGTCGCAAACTTCTTCTCAAATTCCCCTATTTTCTCAACCAGGCTCTTGAATTCAGCCTCGGTGACAGTCCCGTCCAAACGTTTCTGCTGTAGTTCCTCAAACTGTACCGCCTTGCCATCAGACACCGGCAAAATGGCAGGCACCATATTCTGGCCAATCTGGACGGGCACCATGATGAGACCCGCCGCGCGCAATTCTTCCTCGAATGGCCGGCCAATCTCCTGGATTTTTGCCTGGGTTGTAGCGATGAGTTGCTTCTGGCGTGTTTTGACAAGGTCGGATGACAGGTAGGCGGGCAAATCAACCCGCGCAAATTCGGCAAACCCATCCATGGCATCACGAAACTCCCGGCCTCTGCCCTGCGGCAAGTCCAGCAGCACTGGCTGGTCGGGCATTTCGAAGTTGTAAACGTAGCAGCGATCAAACGTCTTGATGCGCGCCGGCACCGACTCCTCGATTACCTGGTGAATCAGTGGCATCCGGCCGAAGCCAGAAAGGCCTCGAACGAACACATTGTTGCCCTGGATACGATTTTCCAGGCCAAAACGTAATGCTTCGACTGCATCCTCCTGGCCAAGAATTTTATATGCAGGAGATAATTCTTCGGTCGTCGAAAAACCCAGCGCTAACGGGTCACACCGCCAACGGGCAGCCTCTGCAGAAACAGCCGTCTCTTCAGACGCCGTCATGTTTGTTTTGGGCCAGTCGTGCCTTGATCCTGTTATAAGCCTCGCTCATTTCTTCCCCGATGACCTTGGCCACGGCTTGTACTTCCTTGGCAGCCTCACCCGCGTCAGAGACGACTTCCTCGAGCTTGTCCTGGGCAACATCAAGATTTTTTTCAAGCTCGCCCCACTCTTCTTTCATCTCGGCTTTTGCCAGATGCATCTGAACACGGAGTTCATCGCGCTGGGTTTTCAATTCATCCCATATCTTCTGTATCTTTTCGTCCGTCATCACCATCTCCTCCTGGATCAATATTTTTAAGTGTAGCGCGCTCAGATACCTCAGCCATGATACAGATCAGGCAGACCGGCTACCCGGTCGGTAAAAGACTATGAGCAGAGAAGGCAGCACCGTCAAGTTCACCAACATGGCGAGCAGCATGGCGAGTGCTGTCAGCAAACCAAAATACACCGTCGGCAAAAAATTGGAAAACGCCAGGATGGAAAACCCTGCCATGATAATGACGGACGTAAAGTACATTGCCCGACCAATAGTCAGATGTGCCTGCTGCACAGCCGCCTTTACATCACCGCACGCTGCAAACTCCTCGCGAAAACGATGCAGGTAGTGAATAGCGTCATCGACACCAATCCCTATGCAAATTGCCGCGATAGTGATCGTCATCATATCCATAGGAATGTGGCTATACCCCATCACAGAGATCACCGCCGCGGCAGCAATCACGTTGGGCACCAATGCCAGTATGCCAAGCAACACCGAGCGCAGCAGTACAACAAACATCAGTAACGTAGCCAGCACCACATAGGCAAGCGTACGTAACTGAGAGTCAGCCAGTTGCTCGAGCATATCGTTAAATAGCACCATCATACCCGTGACAATCACCTGGTCATCCGCCAATCCCAGGTCGCGTGCTGTTTGCCGGATATCGGCGACCAATGCCGAGCGTGAGAAGTATGGGCCGCTTTCCTTTACGCGAGCACTGATTCGCGCAAAGCCCTCGTCGGGCCGGGCGTAAGGCAGAACAAGCTGGTTTCGCACGGCGGCGGGCAATTCACCCAGCACATAAGCCAACTCCAGGTTGGAAAGTGGTTCGCCGTCGTTAAACCCACGACTCAATTTGTCGAGTGTAAACAGTGAAAGTACCTTGCCCGTAACCTGTCGCTGAGCTATCGACTCATGAATTGCACCAACGGTGGCGATCCGGTCACGGGTAAACCAGTATCTTTCCGGCCATTCTTCAGGCTCCGGGGTAGAAAAAAAGTCATCCTCAATCGGCGTCGAGTCAAATGCGCCCAGTTGAAGGTACACGTCGAACGGCACAGTACCACCCAGATGTTGGTCGATGTAGACCATCCCCTGATAGATATCAGTGTCATCATCGAAATAGTCCACAAAGCGGTTTTCAAAGGAGATCTGCGACAAACCCACGCCAGCCAGGCAGGCAATCACAAAGGCGGTCAGGATAATTGGCATGGCGTGCTTCTGGCACAACTGGCTCATCAGGTTTGTGAAAAATACCGGCTTGCCCAGGGTTGTGCTGCCCTCGCCTTTACCTAACAGCAGAAGTACCGTTGGAAAAACGGAATAGGTGACGATAAACGATACAACAATCCCCAGACACATCATCCAGCCAAAATCTTCTACCGGTACAATTCGACTGGCCAGCATTGATCCAAACGCAAGCATGGTGGTCAGGCCTGTGTAGACACAGGGAGCAAACTTGCTTTCCATCGTCTCCAGCACAAGAGACCTGTGATCAGTATCAGGCTGCTCCGCAAGCAGTTCCCGGTAACGCACAATCAGGTGAATAGAAAATGAAATGCAGATAATCGCGAGCAAAGAGATGAAGTTTGATGAGATGACGGTAACCGGCTTGTGCACCAGACCAAGCAGGCCCATGGTTACCAGTATCGAAGTGGCGCTGATACAAATGGGCAGGAGAACCCACCTTATACGGCGAAAAAAGAAGTAGAGCAAAATCACGATTGCACAGAAGACGAGGCTGCCAAACAGTGCCAAATCTGTTTTCACAAACTCAATCATGTCGGCAGCAATCATCGGCACGCCGCTAATGTAAATGTCAGCCGCGCCGTCAAAATCATCCCGAATGGAACGTATGGCAACAATCAGTTGACGCCTGGTTTCAACGTAATCCTGTCGCACTGCCTGATACTCTGCTTCAACCCGGGAAAGCTCAGCAGCGACGGCCTTGTCTGTTTTGGTTGCATCGCCACGCAGTTCGTCGCGGCGCTGGTAGAGTTCCTGCAAGCGGATGTCAGGTGAAAGATCGATACGGATGACCGAGGCGTCCCCCGCAGGAGAAACAAGAAAGTTGCGGAACAGCGGACTGTTTGTCAGTTCGGTCCGGGCTAGATCCAGGTTCACATTGGCGTCGCGCAGCGTCCGATAACTACTGGACATCTCCTCAATAGGGATAGACGGACTCTGTACAAGCGGAGCATCAAGTAGTGAAAAAACCCCTGCGACACCGGGCAAATCTCCAATCCGGGTCTGTAGTTCAGCCAGCGTCTGCAGATGGTCCCGCGTAAACATCTGGCCATTGTCCGGGCTATAAGCCAGCACAATAAATTCATCTCCGCCAAACAGGTTAGACATCTGACCGTACACCGCGAGTTTCGGATCACCCTCTACCACCAGGGTGTCTGCGGAGGCATCAAAGGAGAAGTCTTTGACAAAAACGGCGGGTATGGCAAGTACAACCAGCACAACCAGGAGCAGCGTACGCGGACGCTGCAAAACCTGACGATAGAGTTCCAGCGGATTCAATTTACTACACAGCCTTCAGAGTGAAGGCCACTTAGTTTACACGAAGGTTTACAGGAAGGTTTACAGGAAGGTTTACAGGAAGGTTTACAGGAAGGTTTACAGGAAGGTCTAAAGCAATTCAGAGATATGGTCGAATGAAAAACCGCGCTGCTGCAGGAAACGGGCCCGTCGGGCTTTCTCCCTGGCATCGATCGCGGGGGCATCACCAAACTTCTGATGACAGACCTTGATCGCCAGTTCTGCCCAATCTACGCCTGGTTCTGCCAATGTATCCCGAACCAGATTATCGTCTACGCCCCGTTGGCGGAGTTCCGCTCTTATCTTGACAGGGCCTTGCCCCCGACTGATACGAGACCTGACAAATGCTTCTGCCAGACGCCCGTCACTCTGAAGTCCTTCAGTGGCCAAACGATCAATTTCAGCCTCAATTTGCTCAGCCTGGCCCCTGAACCGTCTTGTCAGTTTGGTGACGAGTTCTTGCCTGGCATGCTCCCGCCGCGCCCACAGATCCAGTGCGGCGCGGCGAATATCCGCCGACGGCTTTTCCCTCAGGCCCCGCGAATAGGTGGGCCGATGCTATCTGACTCGTCGTCATCCTCTGCCGCAGCTGGTTGCCCGAGCAATTGCTCGCGAATCAGGCGCTCAATTTCGGTGGCCATTTCTTCATGCTCAGAGAGGAAGTCTGCCGCGTTTTTCTTGCCCTGGCCAATTCGCTCGGTCTTGTAGCTGTACCAGGCACCAGCCTTGTCAACCAGACCTAGCTGTACACCAAGATCAATGACCTCACCGAGCCGATAAATACCTTTACCATACAAAATCTGGAACTCTGCCTGTTTGAAAGGCGGCGCCACCTTGTTTTTAATGACCTTGACGCGGGTTTCGTTACCTACAACCTCATCGCCTTCCTTGATCGAGCCTATTCGACGAATGTCGAGGCGGACCGAAGCATAGAACTTCAGGGCATTGCCTCCGCTTGTAGTCTCCGGGCTCCCAAACATGACACCAATCTTCATGCGGATCTGGTTGATAAACACGACCAGCGTGTTGGAGTTCTTGATGTTGCCAGCCATCTTGCGCAGCGCCTGGCTCATCAGGCGTGCCTGCAAACCAACATGATGATCACCCATCTCGCCTTCAATTTCGGCTTTGGGCGTCAGCGCGGCAACCGAGTCGACGATAACCACGTCAACGGCGCCAGAACGGACAATCATGTCGCAGATCTCCAGTGCCTGCTCGCCTGTATCTGGCTGAGACACGAGCAGGTTGTCGATATCCACACCAAGGGCCTCGGCATAGGAAGGATCGAGCGCATGTTCCGCATCGATAAACGCACAGGTACCACCAGCGCGCTGGCATTCCGCAATCACCTGCAGGGTGAGGGTAGTTTTACCAGAGGATTCCGGGCCATAAATTTCGACAATACGCCCGCGTGGCAGACCGCCGATACCCAGAGCCACATCGAGACCCAGTGAACCCGTTGAGATGGAAGGGATTTTTTCTCGTGGCGAATCGCCCAGGCGCATCATCGACCCTTTGCCAAACTGCCTTTCTATCTGCGACAGTGCCGCCGATAATGCCTTTTCTCTATTCGCATCTTTTTGTTTTTCCACATCTGCCATGTTCAGCTCCTGTCAATCATCCAAGAAATTTAGTCTGTGTTCTGTATTTGTTCTGGCGCGAGCGTCGTTTAGTACGAGCGTTGTTTAGTAAAAGAAGAGGCAATATGACCACCCCAACAATACTGTACATTTAAACAGTAGCCGCCTTGCATTTCAAGCACTCACTCGCAAGTGCTTCACTGCGTCGGTAGAATCCCCCGGCGCAATCCAGGAATTCAAATCCTTGTCCAATCACACGCCCATGATGCAACAGTATCTTGGCATCAAGTCCGAGCACCCGGAAGAACTGCTGTTCTACCGCATGGGAGACTTCTATGAGCTCTTCTATGATGATGCCCGACGTGCGGCTGAACTGCTGGACATCACACTGACTGCCAGAGGCGCGTCGGCCGGCGAACCTATCCCAATGTGTGGTGTACCCTATCATTCTGTTGATGGATACCTCGCCCGCCTGGTCAGAGCCGGCATTTCTGTTGCCATCTGCGAGCAGATTGGGGACCCTGCTGCTGCCAAAGGACCTGTCGAGCGCAAGGTCACCCGCATTGTGACACCCGGTACGCTGACTGAAGACTCATTGCTTGATGCCTCAAGAGACAACCTCATTGCTGCTGTTTACTGTACCCAGGCTTTTGGCATCGCCACTCTGGATCTTGCCAGTGGCCGCTTTGAAATCCTGGAACTCCCTGACGCCGACTCACTTACCGCAGAACTTCATCGACTCAGTCCAGCAGAGCTTATCCTGCCCGATACAGGAGAGTATCCGAGTTCGGCGACAAACCGTGTAGGCGTCCGCCGGCGGCCGGCATGGGAGTTCGATTATGACAATGCGGTAAAACTGCTCTGCAGCCAGTTTGGCACGCGGGATCTCGCGGGCTTCGGCTGCGATGGTCTCGGCACTGCAGTATCCGCAGCCGGTTGCCTGTTGTCCTACGTGCGTGAAACCCAGCGCACGGAATTACCCCATATTAACGGCCTTGCTGTTCTTGACCGAAACGAGGCCCTCATAATCGACGCCGCCTCACGCCGCAACCTCGAACTGGACACCAACATTGGCGGTGGCCACACCAACACCCTGATCTCGGTCGTAGACCGAACCAGAACCGCGATGGGCAGCCGTTTGCTGGGGCGCTGGATACACCGCCCGGTACGGGATCATGCCATCCTGGCAGCCCGACAACAGGCCATTGAGTACCTTGCGGGAAACTATCGATACGAGGCTGTTGCGAACATTCTTGGCAATATCGGTGATTGCGAACGTATCCTCGCGCGAGTCGCGCTGCGCTCAGCGCGGCCCCGTGACCTGTCCCGCCTGCGAGATTCCCTGCTGCAGTTGCCGAGCTTACTCGAGGAAACAAGTGCTTACGATTCGCCGCTGATCAGTTCCCTGACACTCGCTCTCGGCCCCTATCCGCAACTCGCTGACATACTTGACCGGGCCATTATCGAAAACCCGCCGGTTGTCATTCGAGAGGGTGGTGTTATCAGGACCGGATTCGATGAAGAACTCGATGAACTGCGCGGCATCTCGGAGAATGCAGCAGACTTCCTGGTCAGGCTCGAGCAGCAAGAACGCGAAAGTACGTCGCTGTCCACACTCAAGGTTGGCTACAACCGGGTCCACGGGTATTACATTGAGATCAGCCGTGCACAGTCTGATCGTGCGCCTGCCCACTACATCCGCCGGCAGACCCTGAAAAATGCCGAGCGATTCATCACGCCCGAATTGAAGACATTTGAGGACAAGGCGCTGAGCAGCAAGAGTCGGGCGCTCGCTCGCGAAAAGGCGCTATATGACAGCCTGCTGGAAACCCTGAACGAGTCGCTACGGGAACTACAGGCAACCGCCGCCGCGCTGGCGCAGCTGGACGTCCTCTGCAACCTGGCCGAACGGGCCCTCACCCTCGCCTGGTGTAAACCAACGCTAAGCGACGAAACCTGCATTGTCATTGAAGATGGCCGTCATCCCGTGGTTGAGCAAATGCTGGATGCCCCGTTTGTGCCCAACGATGTGACCCTGGATGAGTCACGTCGACTGATGATTATTACTGGCCCAAACATGGGCGGTAAGTCAACGTTCATGAGGCAGGTTGCCCTGATTGTACTGCTGGCGCATACAGGCAGCTTTGTGCCGGCAAGAAGCGCAACGATCGGCCCTGTCGACAGGATTTTTACCCGCATCGGGTCAAGTGACGATCTTGCCAGCGGCCGATCAACATTTATGGTCGAAATGACCGAGACCGCAATGATCCTCAATAACGCCACACCCCAGAGCCTGGTACTGCTGGATGAAATCGGCCGCGGCACTTCCACCTTTGACGGCCTGTCCCTGGCCTGGGCATCGGCCCGCCATATGGCACAAAAGTCCAGGGCCTTGACGCTGTTCGCGACCCACTACTTCGAACTGACGACCCTGGCTGATGAATTGCCCGCCACCACCAATGTGCACCTTTCGGCCAGCGAATACGGCGACGAAATCATATTTATGTACTCGGTAAAGGAAGGGCCGGCCAGCCAGAGCTACGGGTTACAGGTCGCCCGATTGGCTGGCGTACCTGTAGCTGTCATTGCCGACGCCCGTAAAAAACTGCGGGAACTGGAGGAGAAGGAGGTCAAGGCAGGTCCAGTACAAACGGATCTCTTCCTCGCCCCGGCGCCGGCAAGCCCGGTACTGGATACATTGAGAGCGCTGGATGTTGACGCCCTGACACCCCGCGAGGCGCTCGCGCTGCTCTATGAACTGCGCGCGGAAGTGGACAACTGAAACTGCCGACATACTTCGCAAAGGCTCACTGTTACGCTAGAATCCCGGCTTTGCCAATTTAACTGCCAGCTAACTATCCGAAACCCATCTATAAAAGGATCCGTCCATGACATTTGTTGTTAGTGACGCCTGCATCAAGTGCAAGCATACAGACTGTGTGGAAGTC